>JAZDHM010000328.1:0-2254 GCA_043805935.1 Actinomycetota bacterium | reverse complement strand
CGGTGCGCGAGGAACCGGGGATCGGGGAGAAGGTGGCCGCCTTCCGCCGCCGGTTCCAGACGATGCGCTTCTGCTTCACCGGGGACGACTTCGCCGCTCTGCAGGAGAAGCTGCTGCGGACCTTCTGAGGGTCGGGCCGGTCCGGGGAGGCGGCCGAGCGCGGAGCGTCGGTGGGCTCGACCTGTAACCGGGCCATGCCATTGATCGGTTACCCAGATGTGAGAGTTGGCCCGGGCCGGCCGGGGCCGGGCACTGCCGTCGGCGCGGGGGTTCAGGGCAGGGCACGTCACCGGGGCTGGGCCGGCGCGGCGAGTGGCGTTTCAGAGGAGCGGCCGGCCGGCCGATACCGTAACTCGACCGGGCCCGGCTGCGGCTGGGCAGTCCGTGGCGCGCCGGGTGCGCCTGGCCGCGGGAGGGATGGGTGATCGGTTCGCTGGATCGCCGTCGGGTGACGAAGTCGCCCCGGCCGGGCGGCAACGGCGCGTTGGCGCCGGGCTCGCGCGCGACGGCACCGGACCCTGCCGACGACACGTCGGCAGAGGAGATCATCGCCGGGGCGCGCGCGGGTGACGAGCGAGCCTGGATCGCCCTCTATCGGTCCCTCGCTCCCCAGGTGCGGGGCTACTTCGAGGCGCGGCGGGTGCGCCAAGCCGACGATCTCACCAGTGAGGTCTTCCTCGAGGTGGCGCGGCGCATCGGCAGCTTCCAAGGTGGCGGCCCCGCTTTTCGGACTTGGGTGTTCACCATCGCCCACAGCCGACTGGTCGACGACGTCCGGCGCTCTCAGCGGCGGGGCGAGGACGCTCCGCTCGAGCAGGCCGCCGAGGTGGCAGCAGGGGACGACGTCGAGGGCGAGGCGATCGCCTTCATGCGGCGTGAGGAGTTGCTGGGGATGCTCGAGGGACTCAATCCGAGCCAGCGGGATGTCTTACTCCTCAGGGTCTTCGGGGGGCTGAGCGTGGCCGAGGTGGCTGCCGTGCTGCATCGGACCACCACTGGGGTGAAGGTGCTCCACCATCGGGCGGTCAAGGCTCTCCAGCAGCGACTCGATCCGCACTCTGTAACCAATCCCGCCGCCGAGCGGTTACAGGATTGAGATGGAACGTTTCCCGGACTTCGGACAGCAGGCAGGGGACCCCGGCTCGACGGCGGGCCACGGGATGTCGGATCTGCCGAGCCCGGTGGGCGATTGGGCCGAGGACATGCGGGCAGTCTTCAGCACCCCGCTACCCGAGGAGGCCCTTCGCTACCAGGCGGCCTTAGCCGCGGAGACTGCCCGGCTCACCACCGAGACAGTCGCCGCCGCCGTGTCGAAGACGACTTGGCGGGCTCGGCGCGAAAGGAGTCAACCCGTGTTCAAACGCTCTGCCAAGAGGCTCGTCGCGCAACTGGCGGCAGCCTTCGTCGCGCTGGTGCTGGTGGCCGGCGGGGCGGCGGCGGCAGCCGGGGTCGACGTCCCGGGTCTGCTGAGCAGGCCGTTCACCTCCAACGAACCGGCGGTGGACGACACCCAGGACGAGGTCGGCGACCTCGACGACCAGGGTGAAGACGTGGACGACGAGATGGACGACCTCGACGACCAGGGTGAAGGCGTGGACGACGACGAGGTCGGCGAAGACGACGACGACGCGGGCGAGATCGACGATGACGTCGATGACGACCTGGGTGAGGTTGACGACGACGACGAGGTCGGCGAAGACGACGACGACGCGGGCGAGATCGACGATGACGTCGATGACGACCTGGGTGAGGTTGACGACGACGACGAGGTCGGCGACCTAGGCGATGACGACTTGGGCGAGGTCGGCGGCGACGACCTGGGTGAGGTGGACGACGACGACTCGGGCGAGCTCGACGACGACGAATCCGACGACACCGCGGATGAGGCCGACGACGAAGCGGACGACGAGGCGGACTCTGCCGAACAGGAGTGAGGCAGCCCTCTGGCAATGCACGATGACGGACGGGGGCCGGGCCACGGGGCTCGGCCCCCGTCGCGTTGCCGGAGCGGTGCCGGGGGCCCGCCTACAAGGCGAGACGGTAGATGCGGTGGCGGTGCCGCCAGGGCACCCCGATGGCCGTCATGTTGGCCAGCACCCGGGAGTTGCCTTCTTCTATCTGCACCACCTCGGCGTGGCGGTAGCGGACGGTGCCCACGGCGCGGAAGATGGCGGCGTAGACCACGGCGTTGGCCCCCATGCCGCGGTGCTCGGGCAGCAGGCCCAGGCCCAGCAGGTCCACCACCGTGGTGCGG
>JAZDHM010000327.1:0-9269 GCA_043805935.1 Actinomycetota bacterium | reverse complement strand
AGAACGCCTGGACCGAGTTCGCTCCGTTCTTGGACTACTCACCGGAGATCCGCAAGGTGATCTACTCGACGAATGCCGTCGAGTCGTTGCACGCCCGGATGCGACGAGCGACCCGAGCCCGGGGCCATTTCCCCACCGAACAGGCGGCACTCAAGTGCCTCTACCTCGTGGTGCGTAGTCTCGACCCCACCGGCAAGGGACAGAAACGCTGGATGAACCGATGGAAGGCAGCCCTCAACGCCTTCGCCATCACATTCGAAGGCCGCATCCTCCCCACCCAGAACTAGAAATGCCAACGGCAGTTACACCGAAAAACGGACAGTCCCACCGGCAACGGGTAACGGGCAACGGCCGAAGGCGTTCACCCCGCGCGGTAAACCAGTGCCCTGCCATCGAGATCGGCGATCGTCAGCTGCGAGCCGGCGATGGTGAGGGTCGGGTGGCTCTCGAGGATCTCCACCACCAGCGCCTCCTGCGCCATGATCTCCCCGCGGCACGCCATCTTCGTCGTCGCCAACTGCGTGAACCCGGAGGTGGCGTCGTAGGTGCCGTTCATCTGGTTACATCCGGTGGAGCCGATCACCGCCCCGTCGTCATCGATGAGCAGCGTCGCCTCGGCGGCGGGGGTGGAGGCGGTCTCCCCTTGGACGATGGTGTCCAGCACCCATGAGGTGCCGGTGAGGGATGCCGCAAGCTCCTCCGGCTGTGCGACGAACCGCAGCTCGACGGCGTCACCGCGCAGGACCAGTTCCTCACCGTCGCGGGCGACCGTGGTCACCCGGGGGAGGGCGGCGAGATAGGCCGCCTCGAGGTCCATGACCCCGTCTTCGAGGCAGGCCATCTCGGTCATCTGCAGCGACGGGCCGATCGTCACAACAACGTCCGTGATCGAAATGGGCCCTCCGTAGGAGTTGCACGCCGACCTGCCGCCCGCATCGCCCTGGTCGGCGCGAAAGGTCACCGGCGCCCCGTCGACCAGCACGAGGGCGACGCCGTCGGCGGAACCCGAGATCAGCTGCCAGGTGGTCGCACCAAACGGGTCGTCTCCACCGAGCGGGCGTTCCTCGGCGCATGAGACGGCGAACAAGGCGAGCGCCAGCAGTACGAGCAAGGGTGTCTTGGTGTTCATGGCGATGGGACGAACCGCCGCCCCGGCGGGGTTCCCGGCCGCCGTGGACGGGCCCCGCTCCCGTACCATCACCCCCGTGCGCCCGGTGATCACCCCGGCGGAGTCGGCCCGGCTCGACGCCGAGACGACCGTCCCGATGGCGACGCTCATGGAGCGCGCCGGGCTGGCCGTCGCCATCGCCGTCTCGCGGATGGGTGCCGGCTACGGGAGCCGGGTGATCGTGCTCGCCGGTCCGGGGAACAACGGCGGAGACGGGTACGTGGCGGCCCGCCACCTGCGGCGGCGCGGGGTCGACGTCACCGTCCGTTCGTTGGGATACCCCACGGGCGACTCGTCGGTCCGCCGGGCCGATGCCATTGCCGCCATTCACGCCGGGGTCACCGTTCGCGACCTGGGCGATCCGGAGCCGTGCGATTTCATCATCGACGCCCTCTTCGGCGCCGGATTCCACGGTGCCCTGCCCGATCGGGTGGTTCCCTGGGTCGGCCACGGGGCGCCGGTGCTCGCCGTCGACCTCCCCAGTGGCCTCGACGGCCTGGACGGGACCACCAAAGGGCCGGCGTTTCGCGCCGAGCGCACCGTGACCTTTCACACACTCAAGACCGGTCACCTCGTGGGCAGGGGGCCGGAACTGTCGGGGGAGATCGAGGTGGTCGACATCGGCCTCAGCGGGGAGCGCCCCGAGTGGCTGCTCTGTGAGGACGCCGACGCCCCCGTGCCACCGCGACCGCGAGGGGCGCACAAGTGGTCGGCCGGCTCGCTCGTGATCGTCGGCGGGTCGGAGGGCCTCGGCGGGGCGCCGATGCTCGCCGCCCGCAGCGCCCTGGCGTTCGGGGCGGGGGCGGTCCGCGTCCTGGTGCCGGGTGGGGTGCAGGGCCAGGCGGCCGCCATGGACGCCGGAGTGATGACCGCCGGGATCGGGAGCGGCCCGGTGTTCGACGTCGCCCGGGTCGGTGACGTCCTCGAGGCCGCCGGGCGCTTCGACGCAATGGTCCTCGGCCCCGGGCTGGGGACGGGGGTCGATCGGTTCGTCGCCGGGGTGATGTCGGGATGGGCCAAGCCGCTGGTGCTCGACGCCGACGGTCTCGACGCGGTGCCGGCGAACGGGCTGTTGCCGCGGTCGGCCCCGACCGTGCTCACTCCGCACGCCGGTGAGTTCAGCCACCTCACCGGCGGGCCGGCCACTCCCGCAGCCGCCGCCGCATTCGCCGCCGTCAGCGGGGCAGTCGTCCTGCTCAAGGGAGCTCCCACCTTCGTGATGGGGGCCGAGCGCTGGGTGATTGCGTCGGGCGGCTCCGAGCTGGCCACGATCGGGACCGGGGACGTGCTCGGCGGGATGATCGGGGCGCTCATCGCCCGCGGGCTCGACCCACAGACCGCGGCGCGCTCGGCGTCGCACCGCCACGGGTTGGCCGGGCGGTCCCTGGCCACCGTCACTACGGTGACCGCCTCCGCGCTGGCAGGGGAGATCGGGAGGTTCGCCTGGTGAGGCCGTCGTGGGTGGAGGTCGATCTCGGGGCCGTCCGCAGCAACGTTGCCGCCATCGCCGGCGCTGTGCGACCTGCCGAGGTGTGTGCGGTGGTCAAGGCCGATGGGTACGGGCACGGCGACGTTCCGGTGGCGGAGGCAGCCCTGGACGGCGGTGCCACCCGTCTGGCGGTGGCGCTGGTGTCCGAGGGCATCGGGCTGCGCGAGGCCGGAATCGACGCACCGATCCTGCTGCTCTCCGAGCCGGTGGCCGACGACGTCGACGACGTGATCCGCTGGCGTCTGACGCCCACGGTGTATCGCCGATCCTTCTTCGAGGCTCTCGCTGCCGCTGCGCCGGCCGGATTCCCGGTCCACGTCAAGGTCGACACCGGCATGCACCGGGTGGGGGCCACCCCCGGCGAGGCTCGGGCTCTGGCGGGGGAGGTCGCCGCCGGGCCGCTGTGCCTCGAAGGGGTTTGGACCCACTTCCCGGTCGCCGAGTCCGATCACGATTACACCCGGGGGCAGGTGTCGGCCCTGCGAGCCCTGCTCGACGAGCTGGCGGCGTCGGGCGTCCGCCCCGACGTGATCCACGCCGCCAACACCGCCGGGGCACTCGCCGACCTCGGAGCCCGCTTCGATTTCGTTCGCATCGGGATCGGGATGTACGGGCTTCGGCCGGCGCCCGGCTACGCCCCCGAGGTCGACCTCAATCCGGCGATGCGGGTGATCAGCCGGGTGACCTACCTGCGCCGCCATCCTGCCGGCACGCGGCCGTCCTACGGGCGGGTCCGGCCGCTGGCCCGAGAGTCGACCGTGGCGACGGTGCCCATCGGGTACGCCGACGGAGTGCCGCGACGCCTGGCCGACCTGGGCGGGTCGGTGTTGATCCGGGGAAGGCGCCACCCGTTCGCCGGCACCATCACGATGGACCAGCTCCTGGTCGATGTCGGAGACGACCCGGTCGACATCGGAGACGAGGTGGTGCTGCTCGGCCGGCAGGGCGATGATGAGATCTCGGCAGACGAGTGGGCCGCGCGCCTGGGGACCATCAACTGGGAGATCGTCTGCGGGTTCGGGCCGCGGCTGCCGCGGCGGTACGTCGGATGACGATCACCGCCGTGCGCGGGGTCACCGTGGGCCATTGGACCGATTCGGTCGGGGTCACCGGCGTCACCGTCGTGGTGCTCCCGGAGCCGAACGTGGCCGCGGTGGAGGTGCGCGGAGCCGCCCCCGGCTCCCGCGAGACTGCCCTGCTCGGTCCGGGCATGCGCGTGGAGACGATCCAGGCGATCGTGCTGTCGGGCGGCAGCGCCTTCGGCCTCGCCGCTGCCGACGGGGTGGTGCGCGCCCTGGAGGCCGCCGGACGGGGCCACCCCACCGTCGCCGGGGTGGTGCCGATCGTCCCGGCGGCGATCCTGTTCGATCTCGGCATCGGCGACCCCAAGGCGCGTCCCGGCCCCGACGCCGGTGAGGCCGCCTACCGGGCGGCTTCGTCCTCCTCCGTCGAGTTGGGGAGCGTGGGGGCGGGGACCGGCGCGGTGGTGGGTGGGTGGCGGGGTCCCTCCCACGTCCGCAAGGGCGGTGTCGGCTCGCACGTCGAGATGGTCGACGGGACGGCGGTGGGCGTCCTCGTGGTGGTCAATGCGGTCGGCGACGTGTTCACCCTCGAGGGCGTTTCCTTGACCGGCGGCGACCTGGTCCCTCCCTTCACGCCGGCGGCGCCAAGGCCGCTGCAGAACACCACGCTCGTGGTGGTGGCGACCGACGCCCGGCTCGACCGATCATCGCTCCAGCGGGTGTGCGTCCAGGTGCACGATGCCCTCGCCGTGTGCCTTCGGCCGAGTCACACCCGATACGATGGCGACGTGGCCTTCGCCGTGTCCTGCGGCGACCATCGCGCCGATCCCGACGGCGTCGGCACCGCCGCCTTCGTGGCGACCGGCCGGGCCATCGAAGCGGCGATGAGAGCTGCGACGCCGATGGGCGGGATCGAGACGATGGAGGACCGGTGACGGGGCACGACGAGTTGCGCGAGCTCGCCTCCATCGCCTCGGGGTGCACCCGCTGCGCCCTGGCGGCGACGCGTACGACCGTGGTCTTCGGCGTCGGCGATCCCGGGGCCGATCTCATGTTCGTGGGCGAGGCCCCCGGTTTCCACGAGGACCAGCAGGGACTTCCGTTCGTGGGAGCCGCCGGGAAGCTCCTCGACCGGCTGCTGGGTGAGATCGGCCTGCGTCGCGACCAGGTCTACATCGCCAACGTCCTCAAGTGCCGGCCGCCGGGAAACCGCGACCCGCTCCCCGACGAGATCGAGTCGTGTAAGGACTATCTGCGCCGCCAGCTCGAGCTCGTCGACCCGAGGGTGGTGGTCACGCTCGGCAACTTCGCCACCAAGCTGCTCCTCAAACGCGACGTGGGCATCACCCGGCTCAGGGGCCAGGTATTCCCGTGGTGGCACCGCCACCTCATCCCCACCCTGCATCCCGCGGCGGCCCTGCGTGGCGGCGACCGGCTGCTCGAGCAGATGCGGGAGGACTTCGCTCTGGTCCGCAGCGTGCTCGACCAGCGGGTGGCACCGCCGGCCGGTGGCGAAGAGCTCGCGGAGCAGCTCGAGTTGTTCTCGTGATCACCCTCACCTGTCCCACCGAGGCGGACACCCGGGCCGTCGGCCGCCGGTTGGCGAGCCTGCTACGGGCCGGCGACGTGGTGCTGCTGGCCGGTGACCTCGGGGCCGGCAAGACCATCCTTGCCGGCGGGATCGGCGAGGGCCTGGGCGTCGAAGAACCGGTGGTCAGCCCGACCTTCGTGCTCGTGCGCCGATATCGAGGGCTGGTGCCGATGATCCACGCCGACCTGTACCGGCTGGGGTCGTCGTCCGAGGTGGAGGACCTCGACCTCGAAGGGGAGGCCGCCGACGGGGTCCTTGTGGTCGAGTGGGGTGACGCCGTCGAGCAGGCGTTCGGCGAGGACGTGCTGCTCATCCGCTTCTCCGTGGACGATTACGGGGCGCGCACCGTCACGCTCAGCCCGCGCGGCGCCTGGCGGCAAAGGCCGATCGACGAGGTGGCCTCGTGAGGGTGCTGGCGATCGAGACGGCCACCGCGGCTTCATCGGTCGCACTCGGCGACGACGGGGGGATCGTGGCCTCGGCGCGGCGGGTGGACCGCCGCGGGCACGTGGGCTTCCTCGTTCCGGCGCTCGACTTCTGCTTTGCCCAAGCGGGCTGGGCTCCCTCCGACGTCGACCTGGTCGCCGTCGACGTCGGGCCAGGGCTCTTCAGCGGGATTCGGGCGGGTCTGGCCACGGCTCAGGCGGTGGCCGGGGCGGTCGGCGCCCCGATCGTCCCGGTGCTGTCGCTCGACGCGGTGGCGCTCCGGGCGGCGACCGGCCATCGGCGGATCTGGTCGGTGGTCGACGTTCGCCGCAAGGAGGTGGCGGTCGGCCCGTACCGCCCGGTGCCCGGCGGCGTCGTACGCGACGGTGGCGTCGAGCTGTGCTCCCCAGCAGCGTTCCGGGCCAATCTCGAAGGCGATTCCGCGGACGTGCTCGTCGTGGGCGATTGGACGGCGCTGCCGGAGGGAACCCTTCTCGGACTCCACGCCATCAAGACGGGCCGGCCGAGGTACCCGTCCGCCGACGCCGTGGCCGAGATTGCTCGGGCCCGGGCGCAGCGCGGAGACCTGCCGCATCCCGACGAAATCCGCCCCCGATACATGCGCGAGCCGGACGTCACGATCAACTGGGCGGATTTCCGATCGGAGGGCCCATGGACCTGACGATCACGGTGCGGGAGATGACCACGGCGGACGTCGCCGCGGTGGCGGAGCTCGAGACACGCGCCTTCGACGATCCCTGGCCGCCTGCAGCCTTCTTCGAGGAGCTGGCCCTTCCCGGGCGCCACTACTCGGTGGTCGAGGAGAGCCGCCACGTCGTCGCCTATGGCGGGGTGATGCACGTCGAGGAGGACGCCCACATCATGACGATCGCGGTCGACCCGCCTGTGACAAATCGGCGGATCGGCACCCGGCTCATGCTGGCGCTCGTCGAAGGTGCGGTCGCCCGCGGAGCGCGCAACCTGACGCTCGAGGTCCGGGTGTCCAACGAACCGGCCCTCGCCCTCTACCGGCGGTTCGGGTTTGCCGCCGCCGGCCTGCGGCCCCGTTACTACCCCGACGAGGACGCCCTGGTGATGTGGGCGATCGACGTCGACGGCGCCGACTACGGGCATCGCCTCGACCGGATCCGGGCGGCCTTGTGATGAGCCAGCCACCGCTGATCCTCGGGTTCGAGACCTCGTGTGACGAGACGGGCGTGGCGGTGGTGCGCGGTTCGACCGTGCTCAGCAACGTCCTCGCCACCCAGGTCGACGAGCACGCCCGGTTCGGCGGCGTGGTGCCCGAGGTGGCGGCGCGGGCGCACGTTGAGGCGATCCGCTCCCTGTCGCACCGGGCGCTGCGCGACGCCGGTGTCCACTCGATGGACCTCGACGCCGTCGCCTCCACCAGGGGTCCGGGGCTCGCCGGTTCGCTGATGGTGGGCTTCTCGTACGGCAAGGCCCTGGCATGGGCCCTGGACGTTCCGTTCATCGGGGTCGACCACATGGAAGGCCACCTGTTCGCCCCCCGGTTCGAGAACCCCGGCTACGAGCCGCCTGCGGTCGTCCTGCTCGCCTCGGGCGGCCACAGCCAGATCGTCCACCTCCGCGGCTGGGGCGACTACGACGTGCTCGGCTCGACCATCGACGACGCCGCCGGCGAGGCCTTCGACAAGCTCGCACGGTTCCTCGGCCTCGGTTTCCCGGGCGGTCCGGCGATCGATCGAGAAGCCGAGTTCGGTGATCCGGCGGCGGTCGAGTTCCCCCGGGCTCTCGCGGATCGGCCACTCGACTTCTCGTTCTCCGGCCTGAAGACCGCGGTGACCGGTTTCGTCCGATCCCACCACCAATCGGGCGACCTCCCCCCGATGGCCGACATCGCCGCCGGCATCCAGGAGGCCATCGTGGACGTCTTGGTCAGCAAGACCATGAACGCGGTCACCGTCACCGGGGTCGGTGCGGTCGCTGGCGGTGGCGGGGTGCTCGCCAACCGGCGCCTGCGCCTGCGGCTCGCCGAGGCCTGCACCGCCGCGGGTGTGGCGCTCCACCTTCCGTCACCGGCTCTGTGCACCGACAATGGGGCGATGATCGCCGCCGCCGCCGCCTTCCGACTGGGCAGGGGCGAGGCGACGCCCCTGGACGCCGAGGTCGACTCATCGATGCGGTTGGGAGGGTGACCCCGACCATCCCCCTCGGCCGGATCGGCGGCGTGCCGATACGGGTTGGCCTGTCGTGGCTGGTGGTGATGCCCCTCGTGGCGGCACTTCTCTTCGCCGGGATCGATCCCGACGAAGCGAGCACGCTGGGGCGGGTGCTCGTGGCGTGCGCGGGGACGATCGGCATGTTCGGGTCCGTCGTGGTGCATGAAGCGGGCCACGCCCTGGTCGCCACGCACCTCGGTGTGCGGGTGCAGCGGATCGTCCTGTTCTTGTTCGGGGGATACACCGAGATGGAGACGGATGCCGCCCGTCCCGGAGCCCAGGCGGCAGTGTCGGTCGCCGGGCCCGTGCTATCGGGCCTGTTGGCGCTGGCGTTCTGGGGAGCCGCCGCCGTGGCACCCGACGCCGACGGGTTCGCCCGCATGCTCCGGCTCATCGCCGTGGTCAACGCCGCGGTGGCGGCATTCAACCTCCTGCCGGGCTTCCCGCTCGACGGTGGTCGGATCACCCGGTCCCTCCTCGTCATGAGCGGGATGGGCCCGCACCGGGCCCAGACGGTGACCACCTGGTTCGGGATCGCCATCGGCATCACCCTCGTGGCCGCGGGGGCCATCGGCCACGCTGCTGGGCGCCCGGGGGCCCTGCTCACCATGCCGGTCGGGGTGCTGATCATCGTCCTCGCCTCGGCCGGGCGTCCCGTCGACCTCCGGACCGCCGCCGACGTGATGCGCCCGGCCTCGGCGCCGGTGGGCGAGTCGGCCTCGATCGCCTCCATCGAGGGCAGGGTCGGTCCCGTGCCGGTCGTCTCCTCCGGCAGGGTGGTCGGCCTTGTTCTCCCGGCCGACGCCCGCGGGATGGTCGCCGAGGCGATGGACCCTGTGCTCCCCGGGGACGTCGTCGGCGCCGCCATGCCCTTGGCCGGTGTCGTCGATCGGGTCCGCCGCACCGGGCGCACCTTGGTGGTGACCGGGGCGGACGGGACGATCCTCGGGCTGATCTCCCCCAAGGACCTCCCCTCAGACTTGCTGGGGACGGCCGACAAAATCTGATGCCAAGAGACTGAAGATCCTCCATCCAACCGACTAGCAGTCAGGACTGAGTGACTGCTAGGATTGGCACTCTCAAGCGACGAGTGCCAATCCTAGAGGAGGAAATTCGTCGAATGGCAACCACAACGAAGAAGAAGAAGACCGCGATCAAGGCGGCTACCAAGGGGACGACCAAGAAGGGCAGGTTCCTTCGGCCTCTCGGAGACCGGGTGGTCGTGAAGCCTTCGGAGGAGACCGAGTCCCGCACCGCCAGCGGCCTGGTGATCCCCGACACCGCCAAGGAGAAGCCCCAGCTCGGCAAGGTCATGGCCGTCGGCCCGGGGGACTTCCAGGACGGCCAGCGGGTTCCCATGGACGTCCACGAG
>JAZDHM010000326.1:0-10787 GCA_043805935.1 Actinomycetota bacterium | reverse complement strand
CACGAAGGTAGCCGCGGAGGGAGGTTGCCACCGCCCGATGCGGCAGCGAACATCGACGCGGATGCCGTTTCGCCGCGACCTGCGCTCCGCTCTCGAGGCGGCCGACGCCGCCGACCGGGTGGCACTTGCCCGGTTCGGGGCTGCCGACCTCCACGTCGAGACCAAAGGCGACGCCTCCCCCGTCTCGGACGCCGATCGGTCCGCCGAGATGGCGATCCGATCGGTGCTCGGCCGGCTCCATCCCGGCGACGCCATCCTCGGTGAGGAGTACGGCGAGACCGCGGGTTCGGCCCGCCGATGGATCATCGACCCGATCGACGCCACTGTGAATTTCGTCCGCGGCGTGCCCGTGTGGGCATCGCTCATCGCCCTCGAGGACGACGACGGGATAGCCGTCGGTGTGGTCTCGGCACCGGCACTCGGCACCCGCTGGTGGGCGCGGCGGGGCGGAGGGGCATGGCACGACGCCCGGCGGATGTCGGTGTCGACGACCGCAAGCCTTGGTGACGCCCATCTGTCGATCAACTCGGTCACCGCCGCCGAGGCAGCGGGCATCCCAGGAGTGCTCGCCCTGAGCCGGGCGTGCGCCCGCACCCGGGGCTTCGGCGACTTCTGGTCGTTCATGCTCCTCGCCCAGGGGGCAGTGGACGCGGTGGTCGAGCCGGTGGCGAAGGTCTGGGACCTGGCGCCGCTCATCGTCATCGTCGAGGAGGCGGGTGGCCGTTTCACCGACGTGCGCGGCGAGCGCACGATTGGCGCGGGGAATGCCGTCGCCACCAACGGCCCGCTCCACGACCAGGTGCTCCGCGTCCTGGCGGGCTAGGCGCCGGCCCTGGCGGCAGCCAAGGCTGCGAGCGGTCCCGGCTCGAGGGCGGCGGCGATCGCCGCCCACCCGGCTGAGGACACTGCCCCGAGTGACTCGATCTGCGCGGCCGCCGTCGACACCACCGCCGGGAGTCCGGTGAACAGGCCCACCTGATCGAGGGCGGCCGCCCGGGCTGCGGCTTCGGTCGCCCGATCCGCCTCGCCCGCCTCGAGGGCGTGGAGGGCCTGCTCGGCGGCGGTGAGCGCCCGCCTCTGCTGCTGGCCGTCGATCATCGGCTCAGCCCCTCGATGGCATCGACCACGTCCGCCAAGAACGCCCGGCCGGCGGCGCCGTCGATCACCCGGTGGTCGTAGGAGAGCGAGAGTGGCATCTCCTGGCCGGCCACCACGGCGCCGTCGCGCACCACCGCCCGGTCGGTGGCCCGGCCGACCGACAGAATGGCCGTGGTCCCGTACGGGATGATCGGCGTGCCGTACCCCCCGCCGACGGCTCCGATGTTCGACAGGGTGAACGTGGCGCCGCGCATCTCATCGGCCTTGATCGTCCTTGCCCTCGCCGCTCCGGCGAGGGCAAGGATCGCCGCTGCGAGATCCGCCACCGCCAAGCGGTCGGCACCGCGCACGACCGCCACCATCAGGCCCTCCGGTGTGTCGACGGCGAAGCCGATGTCGTAGCGCTTCCACATCACGAGGGTCTCACCGTCGAGGGTGGCGTTGAACGCCGGGTGGCGTCCAAGGACGGGCACGATCGCCGAGATGAGGAGAGCCTCCAGCGGCATCCGGCCCGACGCGGCGAGCCGGGACCGCTCGGCCAGGATGGCCCCGGGGTCGGCCGAGGCATAGGTCGTCACGTGGGGGATCTCCTGCCAGGACCTCGTCAAGTTCCGGGCAATGGCGACCCGGGTCGGGGACATCCGCACCCGCTCGGCGTTACCGGATCCGGCGGCTGCCCCCTCCACGTCGGCCCGGGTGATTCGGCCCCCCGGTCCCGTGCCGGCGACGCGGGCGAGGTCGACGCCGAGGCCGGCGGCCACCCGCCGCACCAGCGGCAGCGCCTGTGGACGGGCCGGCGGGGAGGCGTCGAGGTCCTCCAGCGTCCCGACGATCGGAGCGGAATAGGGACGCTCCCTCCGGGTGGTGGCCGGCGTGGTGGGGGCGGCCGCCGACCAGGACTCCCCCGGCTGGCCGATGACCACGAGGAGGGACTCGACGGGCACCACCGCCCCGTCTGGGGCGCCGTGATGCAGCACGACCCCGGCCCGAGGCGCCGGGATCTCGACGACCGCCTTGTCGGTCTCCAGCTCGACGATCGGCTGATCGAGCGACACTGCCGCTCCCTCGGCGACCAGCCAACGAACGATGGTCGCCTCGGTGAGGCCCTCGCCGATGTCGGGGAGATGGAACTCGAATGCCATCAGCCCTCCAGTGCCCGACGCGCCGCCGCCGCGATGCGATCCGGCCCCGGGAGGTAGTGCCGCTCGGACCGCTTGAGGGGCACGACGGTGTCGTATCCGGTCACCCTTTCCACCGGGGCGAGCAGGGAGTACAGCGCCCGCTCCTGCACGACCGCAGCCACCTCTGACGCCAGGCCGGCGCTGCGATGTCCCTCTACGACGACCACCACCCGGCCGGTCTTCGCCGCCGAGGTGACGATGGTCGCGTGATCCAGCGGCGATAGGGTCCGCAGATCGATCACCTCGGCATCGATCCCCTCGTCCGCCAGGGTGTCGGCGGCGCGGCCGACGTCGCGCATCATCGCCCCGTACGCGATCAGGGTGACGTCGGCGCCGGGTCGCGCCACCCGGGCCTCGCCGATCGGGATCGTGTAGTGCCCTTCGGGGACCACCTCCTTCACCGCACGGTACGACCGGATCGGCTCCAGGAAGATCACCGGGTCGGGATCGGCGATGGCGGCGAGAAGCAGGCCCTTGGCGTCGGACGGCGTCGAGGGGACGACCACCTTCACCCCGGGGGTGTGGGCGTAGATCGCCTCGTTGGACTCGCTGTGATGCTCGGCGGCGCCGATCCCGCCGCCGTAGGGGATGCGGATCACCAGCGGCGCGGTGAAACGATGGTTGGAACGGTTGCGGATGCGCCCGACGTGGCTGACGATCTGGTCGAAGGCCGGGTAGGAGAAGCCGAGGAACTGAATCTCGGCGACCGGGCGGAGACCGGCGATGGCCATGCCCAGGGCCGCTCCGACGATCCCCGACTCGGCGACCGGGGTGTCGATGACCCGCGACGCCCCGTGGCGCTCCAGCAGCCCGTCGGTGATTCGGAAGACCCCACCGGTGGCACCGACGTCCTCACCGAGCAGCACCACTCGCTCGTCGCCGGCCAGGGCCATGTCGAGCGCCTCGTTCAGGGCTCGGGCCATCGAGATCTCGCTCACGACACCCCGCCCTCGTCACGAAAAAGCGACCGCCGCTGCTCCTCCAGGACCGACGTGGGGCGGGCGTACATGCGGTCGAACATGGAGTCGGGAGAGAGCGACGCCACCGACTCCGCCCGTTCGACTGCGGCCTCGACGTCCGCGCCCGCCCCGGATTCGAGGTCGTCCTCCCATCCTTGGTCCCACGCCCCGGCACCCTCCAGGTACCGGCGCACCCGATCGATCGGGTCGCGGGTCCGCCATTCCTCGACGTCGTCGCCGGGGCGGTACCGGGCGGCGTCGTCGGTGGTGGTGTGCGGCCCCATCCGATAGGTGAGCGCCTCGATCAGGGTCGGCCCTGCGCCGCCTCGCGCCCGGGCCACCGCCTCACGGGTGACAGCGACCATCGCCAGCAGATCGTTGCCGTCGACCAGCACCCCGGGCATGCCGTACGCCCCGGCCTTCTCGGCGATCGTCTCGGACAAGGTCTGGTGGGACCGGGGCATCGAGATGGCCCACCCGTTGTTCTCGCACACGAACACGGTCGGCGTGCCGAACACCGCGGCGAAGTTCATCGCCTCGTGGAAGTCGCCCTCCGAGGTGGCACCGTCGCCAAAGTAGGTGAGCGCCACTCGATCCGACCCGCGGAGACGTTCCGCCCACCCCAGCCCGACCGCGTGGATCATGTGGGCGCCCACGGTGATCGAGGGCGGGAGGACGTTGACGCCCGCCGGAGGCGCCCCGCCCCGCTCGTCGCCCATCCTGCCCAGAAGCAGGTTGTCCCAGGTGTACCCGTGGAACCACATGGCGGCGGCGTCCCGGTAGGTGCCCGCCATCCAGTCGTCCGTCCGCAGCGTCGCCGCGCTCCCGATCTGGGCGGCCTCCTGCCCTTCGAACTGGGCGTAGGTGGCCAGCCGCCCCTGCCGCTGGAGCGCCGAGCCCTTCCGGTCATAGGTGCGGGCGGCGATCATCGCGGCGAAGAGCCGGCGGGTCTCGGCCAGGTCGATCGGGGCCTCCCCGACAAGTCGGCCATCGACGGAGAGCACGCGGAGCGGATCCATGGGACGCGGAGAGTACCCAGCCTCCAGCTTCCAGCCTCCAGCCAACAACGAAACCGACGAGGAACTCTTGCTGGTAGCTGGTAGCTGGTGCTTTCCGAGGCCGTCAGGCCTCGGAAAGCACCTCGTCGAGCTCCTCGGGTGACACCAGGACGGCGCGGGCTTTCGAGCCCTCCGACGGCCCCACGATCCCCTTGCGCTCGAGGATGTCCATGACCCGGCCCGCCCGGGCGAAACCGATGCGGAGCTTGCGCTGCAGCATCGAGGTCGAGCCGAGCTGCGACCGGACGATCAGCTCGATCGCCTGTCGCATCACCGCGGGCTCTTCGCCTTCGAACTCGTCGGACTCGGATCGCACCGCCTCGACCGCTTCGAACACCTCGTGCTCGTAGCGGGCCTTGCGCTGCTCACGGACGAATTCCACGATGGCGTGGATCTCCGCCTCGGTCACCCATGCACCCTGGATGCGGCGAGGGTGCGGATCGCGTGCGGTCACCACGATCATGTCCCCGAGGCCGATGAGCTTCTCGGCGCCGGAGAGGTCCAGAATCACCCGGCTGTCCGCCTGGGAGGCCACTGAGAAGGCAAGCCGCGAAGGGATGTTCGCCTTGATCACGCCGGTGATCACGTCGACCGACGGGCGCTGTGTGGCGATCACCAGGTGGATGCCGACGGCCCGCGCCATCTGGGCGATGCGCACGATGGCATCCTCGACCGCGCGCCCGGCCACCATCATCAAGTCGTTCAGCTCGTCGACAACGACCACGATGTACGGGAACCGGTCGAAGTGCGCGTTGTCGAGCATGCCCCGGTCGTGCTTCTCGTGGTATCCGGAGATGTCACGCACCGCCGCCTCCGCCAGCAGGTCGTAGCGGCGGTCCATTTCGCGCACCGCCCATTGCAGGGCGTCGGCGGCCTTCTTCGGGCTGGTGATCACCCTCGTGAGCAGGTGCGGGACGTCGTTGTACTGGCCGAGCTCGACCCGCTTGGGATCGACGAGCATCAGCCGCACCTCGTCCGGGGTCGTACGCATCAGCAGGGACGCCACGATGGCGTTGATGCACGAGGACTTTCCGGCCCCGGTGGCGCCGGCGATCAGCACGTGTGGCAATTCGCTGAGGTTGATCATCTGGGCTCGCCCGGAGATATCCATGCCGAGGGCTACCTCGAGAGGCTGATCGGCCTCTTTGGCCTCGGGGCTGCGGAGGACGTCACCGAGGGTGACCAGCTGACGGCGCCGGTTGGGCACCTCGACACCGATGGCACTGCGGCCCGGGATCGGGGCGATGATCCGGACGTCGGGAGTGGCCAGCGCGTACGCGATGTCATGGGACAGGCCTGTCACCCTGGCTACCTTGACTCCCGGAGCCAGCTCGATCTCGTAGCGGGTGACCGTGGGCCCGGGGACGATCCGGGTCAGACGGGCGTCAACGCCGTGCTGGAGGAGGGCGTCCTCGAGTTCGCGGGCGGTCTCGTCGAGCGCCTTCCTGCTTTGCCCCGCTCCCCCGCCGAGCGCGAGCAGGTCCAGAGGCGGCAGCGTGTACCCGGCGGGATGCCCTCGAGGTGACGGTGGCGCCGCCGGCCGGGTCGGCGGCTTGCGGGCGGGAGGACGGCGTACCACCTCCGGCTGCGGCCCGGGCTTGGGGGCCGAGGGGACCGGTACCAGGCGGGGCGGTGAGGAGCGCACCTCGACCACCGGCGGCCGGCGGCCGGAATGGCCACGCAGGCGCCTCCAGCCCGAACCGACGACGTCGGCCAGGGCCCTGCCCGCCTCGCGGAACGTGGTCCGGGTGATGAGCAGGACCCCGAGGGCAGTGAAGGCCACCAGGATCGTGAAGGCGCCCCAGAACCCGACGACGCGCCGCAGCGGGAACGCGATCAGTGAGCCAACCGCCCCGCCACGATCCTTGACCTGGTCGAGTGACCCTGCCAGGGACACGGTCCCGGTCATCAAGTGGAACATCGCCAGCGACGAGAGGAAGGTGACGACGAACCCGGTGACCATGCGGCCGTAGTCGTCGCGACGCCGAGTCACGAGGAGCATCGCCCCCAGTGCGACCAGCACCCCGGCGGCGACGTAGCCCCACATCCCGAAGAGAAGCTCGAGTGCCCGGATGAGACCGGCACCCACCGGACCGGCGAGGTGGAAGTAGGCCAGGCCGACCAGGACGCCAGCGACGAGGAGGCCGACACCCCACACGTCATCGGCGTGACGGCCAAACCCGTTGCGAATCCGCTCCCGGAACGCCGCCAGCACAGAGGGTTTCGGGGTACGTCGTGTATTCGAGCCTGCGGTCGCCCTGCCCCGCCCTGAACCCCGGCTGGGGGCGGACTTCCGTATAGCCATGTGCGGATGAGGTTAGGTCGACGACGGGGTAGTTCAAACGATTGAAGGGAGTCACCCGTCGCCCGTCACCAGTCGCCCGTCACCAGTCGCCCGTCACCATTCACCAGTCGCCCGTCACCCGCAAGACGACACGCGGCGACACTCTTGCTGGAAGCTGGCAGCTGGAAGCCGGCAGCTGGCAGCTGGAGACCGGCAGCTGGCAACGGGCAACGGATCCGCCCCGCGAGCCCTACACCTCCAAGACCACGACGATCACCACTGCTTTGCGGCCGGTCTCGAGGCGGGTCACCCGATTGACCGCGCTGCGCACGTGACGTCGGATCCGCTCCACCTCGAACGGCCGGTCGATTCCTTCGATCTCCTCGCGAATCGCCGACGCCGCTTTGGTGAACACCGCGCTTGGGTCGTCCATGAAGCCGTGGCTGTCCAGGTCGGGGCCCTGGACGATCTCCCCGGTGCGCATGTCCACCGCCAGCGTCACCACCACCACGCCGTCCTCGGCGAGGTGCCGCCGGTCGCGGATCACGCCCTGCACCGATCCGGCCACTTCGAGGCCGTCGACGAACACGTGACCCGCCGGCACCGCCTGGGGCTCGTGCCTGACCTCACCACCCTCCAGCACCACGGCATCGCCGTCGACGCACAGGAACACGTCGGGCACCCGCATCTCGGTGGCCAGATCGGCGTGGGCTCGCAGGTGGCGGTACTCCCCGTGCACCGGCACGAATGCCTGGGGACGGACGACGTTGATGAAGGTCTTCAACTCCTCGCGCGCCCCGTGCCCGGACACGTGGACCGTGGCGTTGTTCCCGTGGAACACCCTGGCCCCGCGCCTGAGCAGGCCGTTGATCACCCTCCCCACCTTGGTCTCGTTGCCCGGGATCGGCCGGGCGGAGATGATCACCGTGTCGCCCTCGCCGATGTCCACCCAGCGGTGCTCGCCGGCGGCCATCAGCGACAGGGCGGCGAAGGGCTCACCCTGGCTCCCGGTCGACACGATCGCCGTCTGTTCGGGTGGGAGCCGCAGCAGCTCCTCAAGCGGCAGCACCGAGTCGGCCGGGATGTCAATGAGCCCGAGCTCCTCGGCCGTGGGCACGTTGCGAACCATCGATCGGCCCATGAAACCGACGTACCGGCCCGCGTCCACCGCGGCATCGACGATCTGCTGGACCCGGTGGATGTGGGAGGCGAAGCATGCCGCAACCAGCCTCCCCGTCGTCTCGACGACGATCTCGTAGAGCGGCTGGCTCAAGCTCGATTCGGACGAAACGAATCCGGGGACCTCGGCGTTGGTGCTGTCTGCCAGCAGCAGCCGGACTCCCTCCCTCCCCAGGGCGGCGAACTCCGGGAGGTCGGTGGGGACGCCGTCGATGGGTGTCGGATCGAGTTTGAAGTCGCCGCTGTGCACGATGATCCCCTCGGGGGTGTCGAGTGCGATCCCCGCCCCCTGCGGAATCGAATGCGACACCGGGATGAGCATGAAGCGAAAAGATCCGTGCTCGGCCCAAACTCCGGTGGAGACCACCCGGAGGTCGGCCTTGACCCCCGCCTCCTCCAGCCGCGACCGGGCGAAGGCGACCGCCAGCGCCGTGCCGAAGACCGGGACGTTGATGTCGCCGAGGAAATAGGGAAGGGCCCCGACGTGGTCCTCGTGGCCGTGGGTCAGGATCACGCACTCCACGGCATCGGCGCGGGCTCGGATCGACGAGAAATCCGGGATCACGAGATCTACGCCGAGCATGTCTTCCTCGGGGAACATCAGACCGCAGTCGATGAGGGCCATCCGACCGTCGATCTCCACCGAGGCGCAGTTGCGCCCGATCTCCCCCAGCCCCCCGAGGAAGGCGACGCGTACCGTCATAGGGCTCTGGCTGCCGCCAGTGCCTCCTTGACGGCGCTGACGGTGTCCGCCGAGGCGGGGACCAGGGGAAGCCTCGGCCGGCCTACCGGCCGCCACAAGGCGTCCAAGGCCGCCTTCACCGGCATCGGATTCGGCTCGACGAAGAGCGCGGAGAAGAGGGGGGCCAACCCGAGATGCAGGCGGCGCGCCTCGTCCCAGTTCCCCGCCGCCGCCGCGTCGATCATCACCCTGACTTGTTCTCCCGCCAGATGCGAAGCCACCGAAACGACCCCGACCCCACCCACCGCCATCATCGGAAGCGTGAGGATGTCGTCGCCCGAGTAGATGGCGAAGGGCTCCGGGCACGCCAGGCGGGTGCGAGTCGTGAAGGCCAGATCGCCGACGGCGTCCTTGACGGCCACGATCCGCGGGTGGGCGGAGAGGCGGGCGAGGGTGTCGACCTCGATCAACCGGCCGGTGCGAGAAGGGATGTTGTAGAGGAGGACTGGCACCGCCGACGCCTCGGCGATCGCGGTGAAGTGCTCGAACAGACCCTGCTGGGAGGGTCGGGAGTAGTACGGAGTGACCGCCATCACCCCGTTCACCCCGGCGTCGACGGCCCGCTCGGTGAGGTGGATCGATTCGGCGGTGTCGTAGGTCCCGGTGCCGGCGATGACCACCGCGCGCTTCCCCACCGCCTCGACCACGGCCCGGAAGATCGCCACCTTCTCGTCCTCGTCCAGGGTGGGCGACTCGCCGGTGGTCCCGCCCACCACGATCCCGTCGGACCCGGTGTCGACGATGTGGTTGGCCAGATCCCAGACGGTGCCGTGGTCGACGGCCCCGTCGGAGTCGAACGGCGTGATCATGGCGGTGAGGAGCCGGCCGAAGGGAAGGGTCATGACGCCTCCTGGTCGATCGTGACGGTAGTCCGCACGTGCGTGTCACGGCATCCGGCGGCGGATCCGGGCCCGGCGGGCGATCCTTGAGAGCGTGAGCGAGCACGTCGCTCGTTCGGAGATCCCGGGGCGAACGTTCCTTGCGCACGCCCCAAGAGCATGCGCAAGCAGGTCGCGGGTCCCATCATGGGTCGGCTTGTACGCCAGCCGACCCATGATCCCGGGGCGAACGTGCTTGCGCACGCTCTAACCTCGGAACAACTCCACCCGGGGACCGTTGTGAACAACGACATGTCACACGTCAAGGACATCGACCAACAGCAGTTCGCCCAGGAGGTCCTCCAGCGCAGCGAGGAGGTCCCCGTCGTTGTGGACTTCTGGGCGGAGTGGTGCGGGCCGTGCAAGGTGCTCGGGCCGATGCTCGAGAAGCTCGCTGCCGAGTACGACGGTGGATTCGAGCTGGTCAAGGTCGACACCGACGCCAATCAGGCGCTGGCGACCCGCTTCGGCATCAAGTCGATCCCCACCGTCTTCGCCTTCAAGGGCGGCAAGGCGATCTCCCAATTCATGGGGGCGATCCCCGAGGCGTCGATCCGGAGATGGATCGACGAGCTTCTCCCCAGCGAGCTCGACCGAATGGTCGACCAGGCGCGGGATCTCGCCTTTGAGGGCGACGAGGCTTCGGCCGAGACCCTGTACCGTCAGGTCCTCGACCAGGTCCCGGATCACCCGGAGGCCGCCACCGCTCTGGCCGCGCTCCTGATCGCCCGCGGCGACGCTGCAGACGCCTTGATCGTGCTCGGCAAGCTCCCCCGCACGTCGGAGGTGGAGAGGCTCGAGGCCGCGGCCCGGGTGACCGCTGCCCAAGGGGTCGACCTCTCCGACCTGGAGGGACGCCTCTCGGCCGATCCTGCCGACGACGCCGCCCGGCTCGAACTGGGGAGGGCGCTCGCCGCCAAGCGCGAATGGGAGGCCGGGCTCGATCAGCTGCTCGCGGTGGTCAAGGCCGGCGGGTCCCTCCGCGAGGACGCCCGACGCGCCATGGTCGACGTGTTCGGGATCCTCGGGGGCGATCACCCCCTGACCGCCACCTACCGGCGAGCGCTGGCCAACGCGTTGTTCTGAGGCGAGCACAGCTCGCCTCAGAACAGCTGCCAGCTACCAGCCTCCAGCTACCAGCAAGACCGCACTGGCGCGACTGTCGTCATTGGAGTCTCTTCGAGAATCCGACCAGCATCGATCTGATCTCGCCCACTTCGGCGTCGAGCGCACTCCAATCCTCGGCCTCGAGGAACCCCAGCTCCCGTGCCAACAGCAGGTGATACTCGGTCTCGTTACACGAACCCCCCGCATACCCGATGAACCGCGCGTAATCGACCTCGCTGGGGCGTCCCGAACCCTCCGCTATGTTCGTCGGAATGCCCGCGGCGGACCTTCGCACCTGGGC
>JAZDHM010000325.1:0-4910 GCA_043805935.1 Actinomycetota bacterium | reverse complement strand
AGTACAGCCCCCGGCCACACGCGGGGAGTCCAGAGCGAGCGACGACGAGCGGCGTCGGGGACGAGGATCTCGCGATCGTCACCCTGGAGGAGAAAGTACGCATCGCCGCTCGGCAGGAGTCGGGCGGGCGCCACCGGCCCCGGGGCCGCGCGCAACGCCGGCTCATCAGTGGAGAGGATCCATGCTTCCCCGATGGGGGTCTTCACCGGGATCAGCGACCTGCCGAGGGCCTCGAATGCCGCAACCCCCCGCAGCCGCGGGGACCTGATCCCCGCCCATACTGCGAACGCCTCTGGAGTGCCCGGGCCGAAGACATGGAGATACCGGCGTGCGAGCTCCAGTCGAGCGTCGCGCGGGTCGGCCTCGGGTGGCGGCACGGTCCAGACGATCGGGGGTCGGGCGCCGTCCCACCGCATCACGACGGTGCCTGTGGTTGCGGCATACCTGAGCTGGTTGGGGTGTATCCCGAGGGCGCGCCCAGCCTGGGCGTAGGCCATCCTCGCCCCGTCGAGCAGATGGCGCAGGCGAGCGGCCAGGTCCTCAGCGACCCGCCTTGCGCCTGGATCGTCCGACAACCTCCCGAGCGAGAAGACCGCGAGGTCGCGCGCCGCCACGACATAGGCGCTGAAGCGCGGACCCCAGAGCTGGACGAGGGAAGGGTCCTCCCAGGTCTCCGGTTCGGTCGCGTGGACGCGAGCGTGGATCGAAAGGGCCGCGGCCCGGGGCATGCTGTCCTGCAGGCCCGCCCAGGCTGCCTGTCGCAGCGAGCGCCGTCCGCGCGGGAGCCGCGCATCGAGCGCCCCCACCCCTCGTCGGAAGGCGAGGATCTGCTCCCTCGTCACATCTAGTCGAGCCGCCGCCACGATGGCCTCCTCATCGGCACACCACCGACCCTACGACCCCCTCTCGGCCAGCGTGCGGCAATGTCACTTTCGCCTGGGGATCGAGATGCCGTGCGGGGTATCTCGAGCGGGACATTCGCTAGGTTGCGATGCCGTGTGACTGAGCCGTCAGTCAATCGCACCGGAGGTCAAGCGGCTGGGACTGGGTCGGCGTACGGAGGAGATTCGCCATGGCTGAGAGGAAGCCTGCAAAGAAGGGCGCGCAGCGGTCCGCCAAGAGCACCGGGAAACAATCCGAGGGATTCACGGACGAGGAACGAGCCGCGATGAGAGAGCGCGCCCAGGAGCTGAAGGCGGCCGCGCGTCGCGGCCCGCGCTCAGCCAAGGCGGACGGGGAAAGCGACGTGCTCGCGAAGATCGCCGAGATGCCGCCACCGGATCGCGCCATGGCCAAGCGCCTCCATGCCATCGTCAAAGCCAGCGCGCCGGCCCTCTCGCCGAAGACCTGGTACGGGATGCCGGCGTATGCCAAAGATGGCGATGTTGTCTGCTTCTTCCAAGGCGCGGGGAAGTTCAAGACGAGGTACGCGACCTTCGGCTTCAGCGACAAGGCAAACCTCGACGAAGGCGCCATGTGGCCGACCACGTTCGCGTTGAAGGAGTTGACCGTCGCCGTAGAGGCACGGATCGGCGCGCTCGTGAAGAAAGCGACGGGTTGAGGGCTGAGCTCTCGCACAGGTGTCATGCGGCTCCCCTCGGCCGGTGTGCGGGAGCGTCACCTGAGCAACCGGCTCGGGTTGCGGCGATCACGAGTCAGGGGTGAGGTCCGTCCAGGCGTCGGTGGCGACGTCGTAGGTGAGGGTGGCCCCGAAGCCGTGGACGAGGACTCGTCCGTCACCGAGCGCTACCGCTGCGTGCATTCCCAGCGGGTAAGGCATCGGTTTACGACTCTCCCACTTGTTGGTCTTCGGATCGAAGGCCCAGACCCCGTCAAGGGGACCGACGTTGGTCGTCGTGCCCGCACCGGTTTGCACGGTCTGAATCCCCGCGCCGCCTATCACGAGAATCAATCCGCTGTTCGGCTCGTAGACCATCTGGTGGGACCAGATCGCCCCGGGAGCTGACGACCCGGTGGACTCGATCAGGGTCCACGATCCCCTCTCGAGGTCGAAGGTCCAGAGGTCGGCCATGCCTCTGGACAGGCCAAGCTCGCCGCCGAACATGTAGATCAACCCTGTGTCGGGATCGGTCACCATCTGGTGGCAGGTTCGAGGCTCGGGAGCCTGGGCTGTCACAACCTGCGTCCAGGTGCCGGCTTCGATGTCATACGCCCATGTGTCGGCTGTTGGGTTGAGCTGAAGGACGGGTCCGGCTGATCCGCCGAACAGGACGAGGGTCTGCCCATCGCCGCTGAGGGTCACGTCGTGGCCCCACCGGTCCTCGGGAGCGTTGCCAGAAGAGGCTTGTGACCACGTGAGGGTGGAGGCGTCGAAGGTCCATACATCTACGACGGTGCCTGCGGAGACCCGCTGAGATTGGCAGTTGGGCTGAAGGTACCCCTCGCTGCCTCCGACGAGGGCCACACCACCTGTGGAGTCGAGACCAACCAGCGCATGGCCAGACTTTCCCGACGGTGTCGGATCCGTCCGTTCACCCAGCGCCCAAACGAGATTCGTTGGGTCAAACAGCCACACCTCTGAGGTCGGTGCGCTGCCGAACCCCTCCTGTCCGCCGAACATCACCACGAGCCCGGTTTCGGGGTCGAGGGCCATCTGTGGGTACGCCAGAGAGGGCGGGTATCCAGGCGTGCGGTCGACCGAGGCCAGCGTCGTGGACGATCCAGTGGGTACGACAGCGGGTGAGTCACCGCGGCCCCATTCGAAGATCAGCAGCCCCGCAACAACGACCAATCCGACCGCCAACCCTCCGACAAACCACCTGCGTCGGTTCCGAGTTGACACCTCCGACTCGATCGGCGAGCGGAGCAGCTCTCGGAATTGCGAGTCATCCGGCATGGCCGGCTCCCAACCTAGACCTCACGGACGGAACTCCCACACCCGAAAGGCCCATAACCGCCCCCTCGGGCGGCGTGCGGGAGCGTCAGCTGAGAAGACGAGTCGGTCCTTGCGCCGTCTTTTGCTCTCGGCGGCCCGGCGAGGCGGCGGCCGGGCGCATTGAGTCGACAACGCGCCGGTGGCCATGCGGCACCCGCGGAGCCTCTATTGGGCGCGACCCGTATCGTAAGCGGCATGTCGATTCGCCCGTTCTTCGACCAGTGGCCGCAGTACAACCGCAGGATGGTCGAGGTGATCGGGGCGATGTCCGACGAACAGCTCTCGGTTTGCCCCGCACCCGATGGTTGGCCGATCTGGGCGACGGTCGGCCACACCGCCGGTGGCAGGGTCTACTGGCTCTGTGATGTGCTCGGCGAGCCCGGAAAGGAGCGCACGCCCTTTGTCGACCCAGCGAACGCCGGTTGGGAGGACGATCTCGACACCCCTCGCGGCGCCGATGAGTTGGTGAACGCGCTGGAGACGACGTGGGATGTCCTCGGTGGTTGCCTGGATCGCTGGACTCCCGAGACGCTCGGAGACACCGTCACCAGGACGTTCGGCGGTGTCAGCCGGGTGCACACCCGCGGGTCGATCCTGCAGCGGCTATTCAGCCACGACGCCTATCACTGCGGCGAGCTCTCCCAAACGCTGGGGATCTTCGGATTGCCTCAGATCGACCTCTGGCGATCAGACTGACGGTTGGTCGATGCTGACCGGCTCTGGTGGACCTGAGGTTGCTGTGTGAGTGGATGTGCCCTCTCCCAGCGTGCAGAGATGTCATCTGGGGGAAGCCCAGACGTCGGGCTGGTTCAGCCTGCGGGGACCTCCGAGCGACGGCAGGACTCATCACCCAGCTAGGCGAGCGCAGCGGCGAGAGCGGCGATATCGCCCTCGTCGTCGTAAGGGGCCAAAGACACCCGCAAGCGGTCGCCACGGGCGCTGCACACGATCCCCTGGTTTCGCAACCGGGCCACCACCGAGCCACACGCCTCCCGGGATGAAGTGAGTGCGACGATGTGCGCGGTGGCAGCCGGATCCCCGGCATTGCGAAAGGGCCGCCAGCCGTGGGGCGCAGCGAGCTCGAGCAACCGGCTGCGGAGTCCTGCTGCGTGGTGCTCGATCCGATCGAGCCCCGCCGACAGGAGTTGGTCGAGGGCCGCAGTCAGTCCAACGACCGAGACGTAACTCATCGTCGACTGGGTGAACCGGCGGGCGTCGGATGCCATGGAAAGGTCTGTGGCATCGAATGCGAAAGGGGCGGGAGCCCCCATCCACCCCGGCAATGCCGGGGTCCGGTCGACCACGTCCGGGGTCATTGCTCCGATCGCCACACCACCATGGCCACCCAGCCACTTGTAGCCGCTGGACACCACCAGGTCGGCACCCCAGGCCCCCGCATTGCATGGCATCGCACCCGCCCCTTGGGTGGCGTCCAGTACCAGCCTGGCGCCGGCGGCCGCGGTTGCCGCCCGAAGCCGGGGCACGTCGATCAGGGTGCCGGTGGCGTACTGCACCCACCCGACGGCCACCACCGCGGTGCGCTCATCGACACGGGCCACTAGATCGGCCGTCAGGTCCGTTTCGGGGCGATCTGCGACGAACTCGACGCGGCACCCCCCGCTCGCCTCCAGCCGCAACCAGGGGCGCGTGATGGCAGGAAAGTCGCTGGCGACTGCAAGCACCCTCGATCCGGGCGGTAGAGGCAGCAGGAATGGGGCCTGGCCGAGAAGCTCGCTGGCGCTGCCCACGATGGCGATCCGAGAGCCTTCCACCTGGAACAGACGGGAGGCGCGTACCCGGAGCCCGTCGAGAAACGCCACCTCGTCGTCATCGGACATGTGCACGTTGCCGTGTCGCACCACACGGTGGAGCAGGTCGTCCATGGCGGCGACAGCCGGATCGCCGATCAGGCCCAGCGAGGCCTGGTTCAAGTACACGGTGGAGAGGAGAGTGGGATACGCGGAGCGATCGAGCAGCGATGCCATGGAGGTTCAGGGTAGGTTGCTGCCCCCTC
>JAZDHM010000324.1:0-4716 GCA_043805935.1 Actinomycetota bacterium | reverse complement strand
GCCGCATCGATCGGCGGCCCTCGACCAGAGCCCGGGACGACTCCACGCTGCGAAGCCTCGTCCTACCCAGCTTCGGGAACATGCCCATCGGCTCGATCCACCCCCTCACGATCCACCAATGGGTCGCCGACCTCGACGAGGCCGGTTACGCCCCGGCCACCATCCGAAAGGCCTATCAGCTCCTGTCCGGCACCTTCGACACCGCGGTCGAGGCGGGTCTCCTGGCTCGCTCACCGTGTCGCGGGGCCCGCCTGCCCAAACTGGACCCCACCGAGAAGCGTTTCCTGTCACCGACCGAGATCTCCCAGCTCGCCGAGGCGATCCGGCCCAGATTCAGGGCGCTGGTACTCGCCGCCGCATACACCGGCGCACGGTTCGGGGAACTCGCCGCCCTCGACTCCAACCACTACCAACCCCTGGTTCGCACCATCCGCATCGAACGCACCCTGTCAGAGGTACGCGGGCAGCTGCACCTGGGCCAGCCCAAGACCCGGGCGGCACGGCGCACCCTCATCCTGCCCGAATGGCTCGTCGACGCGTTAGACGATCACCTGGCCCGGTGGCCTGCCACCGGCAACGGCCTGCTCTTTACCGCACCCGAAGAAGGACCCCTGCGACGCGCGGGCTTCCGCACCCGCCACTGGAAACCCGCCGTCAAAGAGTCGGTGGGAGAGCCGATGCGCTTCCATGACCTCCGTCACAGCCACGTCGCCCTCCTCATCGCCCAAGGAACCCACCCCGCGATCATCGCCGCCAGGCTGGGACACACCAGCGTACGAACCGTCCTCGACGTCTACGGCCACCTCTACGAAGGCCTCGACCGAGGCGCCGCCGACGCCCTGGCGCCGCCATGGGATCACTCCGATGTGGACGCGATGTGGACGCGGCGCCCCTCAGCCGGCCTAGAACTGGGAGGTCCGTAGACCACAACCCCTTTGCAGCACAGGGTTTCCGTCCGTGGGCGCTACTGGGATTGAACCAGTGGCCTCTTCCGTGTCAGGGAAGCGCTCTCCCGCTGAGCTAAGCGCCCGATGGGTCCCGGACTCTATACCGGGCCCTGGAGGCGGCGCCCGGAATTGAACCGGGGTACAGGGTTTTGCAGACCCTTGCCTAACCACTCGGCCACGCCGCCGTGTTTGCCAGACCCGGACCGGGCCCCAACCCCATGCCGGACCGTCACGCGTGCCGGACCCGGTCTCTCCTCGAGACGAGGGACCGGCGATGCCGGGTCCGTGCGAGCGGACGACCGGTCTCGAACCGGCGACCTTCACCTTGGCAAGGTGACGCTCTACCAACTGAGCTACGTCCGCGAGGCCGCTGAATATACCAGGCACCCTTCGCGGCTCAGAGGGTGCGCGGATGGGCTCGCCCCGGGATCACGTTTCGGCTTGTCGCAAGCCGAAACGTGATGGGACCTGCGACCTATCCGCGTACCCTCTCAGGAGCCTGTGGAACCCAGCCCGTCGGCTCCGCGGGCGCTTGGCGGCAACTCGTCGACGACCTGGAATTCCTGTTGGACGACCGCCACGACCACGAGCTGGGCGATGCGATCGCCCCGCTCGATGTCGACCCGTTCCTGGCCGTGGTTGACGAGAATGACCTTGATCTCGCCGCGGTACCCGGCGTCCACCAGCCCCGGGCCGTTCACGACGCCGATCCCCTGACGGGAGGCCAGCCCCGAGCGCGGGGTCACCAGGCCCGCATACCCGAGGGGAATGGCCACGGCGACCCCGGTGGGGATCACCCCCCGCTCTCCCGGGGCGAGGGTGACGGATTCACGGGCGCACAGGTCGACCCCTCCGTCGCCCGGGTGGGCGTGGGCCGGCACCGGCAGGTCCGGGTCTAGTTGCTTGAGCGGGATGCGCATTCGGTCGATTATGCCCGGAGGAGGATTCCCCAGGTGCCCCGCATCAACCAACGAGAGCGTGCCGCCCATCGCCGGACGATCCTCTCGATGCTGGAGACGACCCCGGCCACGGTCGCCCGTGCCCCGACTGGCGGCCAACCTGCCGGGCCGATCCCGGACCTCGATTTCGACTGGCGCCCCCATCCCCTCGACCGCACGGTCACGGCACGGCGTACCTATCGGTGGCCGATCGTGGTCGGCGCCGTCATCGTCGGGTTGGGGGTCCTGGCGGGCGTCAAGTTCGGGCTGGCGGTGCCCGCCCACAATGCATCGCTGCGCCAAGCGGAGTACCGCACGGCCGTGGACGCTTACGAAGCCGCCCTCGACCACCTCCAGAGCGCGGTGACCGCGACCGATCCCCAAGCCGCGGCCGAGTTCGCCACGGCGACCGGGGCGTTGCGCGCCGTCGCCGAAGCGCCACTTCCCTGGGTTCCTCCGCTGATCCCTCTCGGCCCAGACCTGGGGCCGGCGCGAGTGAAACTCCTGGAGTTGGTCGACACCGCGGTGACCCTGTCCGACGAGATTGCCCGAGCGGCCCGCTACAGCGAGGCGTCGACCGGGATCCTGGCGTTGCCCCTCCTGCCGTACACGGTTCCGACCCAGCTGATCGACCCGGCAGCAAAGGCATTGGCCGACATGGAGGCCGACAGTCAGGCGGGAATCGCCACCCTCGATGACGATCCGGCGTACGAGCCCTATCGCCTGGGCGTCGAGGCGGCGATGGCGAGCCTGCCCGACTGGATCGACCGGTACCTCCTCGCGCTGCGGAACGGCGACACCGAGGCTGCGACCACCCTCATTGACGATCTCCAGGCCCGCACCGACCTCGCGCGCGCCGAACTCGACGCCGTGTTCGCCGATGTGGACGCCGATGCGGATGCAGGTCTCACCACACTCCGCGCCGGCCTCGAGGCGATTCGGGTGCTCGCCGGCTAGGTCGGGTCCTCCATGGCCGCCATCTCCCGCTCGAAGTCCCGGGCGCCTTCGAATTCCTTGTAGACCGAGGCAAACCGCAGGTAGGCCACCTCATCCATCTTGCGCAGCGCCTCAAGGACGTGACGGCCGATCTCCTCGGTGGTGACCTCGGGGCCGTGATCCTCGGCAAAGGCCTCGACCTGCGCCACGAGCGAGTCGAGCGCCCCGGCGGGGATGTCGCGGTCGGCGACGGCGTTGGCCACACCGGCCCTGATCTTGTCGGCGGAGAACGGTTCGATCCGACCGTCGCGCTTGCGGACCATCAAGGCCGCCTCGCGGCGCTCGTAGGTGGTGAACCGGTTGCCGCACTGCTCGCATGAGCGCCGTCGGCGGATGGTGGCTCCGCCCTCAGCCGGCCGGCTGTCGACGACTCGGGTGTCCTCTGCGCCGCAGAACGCGCACCGCATGACCACCGAGGGTACCCGGTGTGAGGACCGGCGGGGGCGCCGTCACCCACCAACCAAGCCCGAGCGCCGCCTCAGGGGGCCGGCATCGCCACCGGGATGACCAGCACCTGCCCCGGCACGATGACGCTGGAATCCAGCTCGTTGGCGGCCTTGATGTCGACGATCACGTCGCGGACGTCGTCCCCGGCCGGGGTGTACGAGGCGGCGATGTCCCACAACGTGTCGCCGCTGCGCACGGTATGGCTGACGTAGGTCGCCGAAGCGCTCGAAGGGCCGATGGGGTCGTCGGCCTGGGCGGCGACGGCAGATGCGAGCAGGAGGACCAGCGCCAGGGCGACCGAGGTGAGGAGAACCACGACCCGATTCCGGCCGTTGGCGGAGATCGTCATGACGCTGGCTCCTCCTGCTTCGCCGTCCGCGGGGCCCGGTGGCCCCCACACGTCCTGCACCGTACGGACCGGGTGTGACACGAACGTGTGTTCGCTCTGGGACGCCAGAATACCGAACACCTGTTCGGATGTCAAGGTCGAACATATGTTTGCCCTAGAGGCGGCGGACGAGTACCGTGACCGCCGGCAAAGGAGGCCCCGGCTTGAGTGACATCAGCGATCGCCAGCGTCAGATCCTGGACCTGATCACCACCACCGTTCAGCGCCGGGGTTATCCCCCGTCGGTTCGAGAGATCGGCGAGGCCGTCGGACTCAGCTCGCCGTCGACGGTGCACAGCCATCTTTCCGCCCTGGTCGATGGCGGCTACCTGCGCCGGGATCCCTCCAAGCCGAGGGCCATCGAGGTGGTCGACGCCGGTGACGGTTACGACCTGCGCCGGGTACCGGTTCGCGACGTCCCCCTGGTCGGTCGCATCGCCGCCGGCTCGCCGATCCTCGCCGAGGAGGACATCGAGGAGATCTTCCCGCTGCCCACCGAGCTGGTCGGTAACGACCCGGTGTTCATGCTGCGGGTGCAGGGTGACTCGATGCTCAACGCCGGGATCTTCGACCACGATCTGGTTGTCATCCGCCGCCAGCCCGATGCCCGCAACGGGGAGATCGTCGCCGCCCTGATCGGCGGCGAAGAGGCGACGGTCAAGCGGCTTCGCAAGGAGGCCGGCCGGGTCGTGCTCCTGCCGGAGAACCCCGCCTACGAGCCGATCGTCCTCACCAAGGACGTGGAGATCATCGGGCGGGTGGTCGCCGTGCTGCGAACGGTGCACTGAGCCGCGGCTAGCGGCTGCCTGCGAACACCTCGACGGCCGGGCCCTCGATCCAGGCCTCGTCGCCGATCATTTCCACCTCGAGCGACCCGCCGGGGAGCACCACGGTCACCTTCGGCCCGGTGAAGCCTCGCCGGAGCGCCGCCGCCACCGTCGCCGCGGCGCCGCTCCCGCAGGCCAGCGTCTCCCCCGCTCCCCGCTCCCACACCCGCACC
>JAZDHM010000323.1:0-8734 GCA_043805935.1 Actinomycetota bacterium | reverse complement strand
GCACGCCCCGTTCGGACTGGTCGGCTCGATCACTCCGGTCACCAACCCGACGGCAACGGTGATCAACAACACCATCGCCATCCTCAGCGGCGGCAACGCGGTGGTGTTCAACGTCCACCCCAATGCCAAGGGAGTCTCCGCCGAGAACGTCCGGCTCCTCAATCGGGCGGTGATCGCCGCCGGCGGCCCGCCCGATCTCGTCACCGCCATCCCCGATCCGACCATCGAGAGCGCCCAGGCGCTCATGCACCACCCCAAGGTGCGGATCCTGCTCGTGACTGGAGGGCCCGGCGTGGTCCGCGAGGCCCTCAAGACCGACAAGCGCGCCATCACCGCCGGCCCGGGCAACCCACCGGCGGTAGTCGACGAGACCGCAGACATCGAGCGGGCTGCCCGGGACATCGTCGCGGGCGCGTCGTTCGACAACAACGTCATCTGCACCGACGAGAAGACGGTGATCGCGGTCCGGTCGATCGCCGACGAGCTGATCCGCGCGATGTCCCGCCACGGAGCGCACGTGCTCAAGGAGCACGAGCTGCGCAAGGTCGAGCGCGTCATCTTCGAGTCGGTGGGCCCGCCCGGGAAGGCGGGCGTAATCAACCGCGCCTGGATCGGCAAGAACGCCGCCGACATCGCCGCCGCCGCCGGCGTCGACGTGGACGGCGACCCTCGTCTCCTGCTGGCCGACGTCCCCAACGACCACAATCTGGTGTGGACCGAGCAGATGATGCCGGTGTTGCCGGTGACGAGGGTCGGTGACGTCGACGCCGCCATCGACCTCGCCATCCGTTCCGAGCACCGTTTCCGTCACACGGCCTCGATCCACTCGAGCCACGTGGCGACCATCACCCGCATGGCACGGTCGATCAACGTCTCGATCTTCATCGCCAACGGCCCCAACTACGCCGGCCTCGGCCAGGGCGGAGAGGGGTTCACTTCGTTCTCCATCGCCAGCCCGACCGGGGACGGCATGACCCGGCCACTCACCTTCACCCGCGAGCGCCGGATCGCCGTGGTCGGCGCGCTGAGGATCGTCTGATGCAACCCGCCATCTCCTTGCTCGAATTCGACTCGGTGGCGGCGGGGATCGTCGCCGGTGATGCGATGGTCAAGCGGGGATCGGTCGCCGAGATCGTGGCCGGTACGGTCCATCCCGGCCATTACCTGGTGATGGTGTCGGGAGAGGTCGGCGACGTCGAGGAGGCGATCGCAGCGGGGAAGGCCGCCTCGGCTGCTTCCCTGATCGACGAGGTGTACCTGCCCGATGTCCACCCCGACGTGGTCGAGGCGATCCACGGGGTACGTGTGCCCGGGGCCGGAGAGGCCCTGGGGATCATCGAGACCCGCACGGTTGCGGCCACCATCGAAGCCGCCGACGCCGGGGTCAAGGGTGCCACCGTCGATCTCATGGAGGTGAACCTCGCCGACGGCCTCGGGGGTCGGGCGTACGCCCTGTTCACAGGGGCGGTGCCAGACGTCGAGGCCGCGGTGTCGATCGGGTCCGCCCGGGTGGCACCGGCGAACCTCATCGGCGCGGTGGTCATCCCGCAGCTGCACGGCGAGATGGGAAACAACCTCCTCGCCGACCGCCACTTCGGGGTGAGGCTGGGGAGAACCGATGCAACTCGCTGAGGTGATCGGCACCGTCGTCGCCAGCGTCAAGTCCGAAGGCCTCGAGGGGATCAGGTTCCTGATCGTGCAACCGCTGGATCGCGACCGAGAGCCGTCGGGCCGGCCCGTGGTCGCCGCCGATGCGGTGTCGATGGCCGGTCCGGGGGAGCTGGTGTACGTGGTCGAGAGCCGGGAGGCCGCCCTGGCCCTGCCGGAGCCGTTCGTGCCGGTGGACCACGCCATCGTTGGGATCGTCGACGCGGTGCAGCGTCCGTGAAGATCGGCCGCGTGAACGGCACGGTGGTCTCGACCATCAACCACCCGATCTACGACGGTCGGCGGCTGCTCATGTGCGATCTCCTCGATTCCGCAGGCGTCGACACCGGGGACTACCTGATCTGCGTCGACTCGGTGGGCGCGGGTGCCGGCGAAACCGTGCTGATCATCGACGAGGGCAACTCGGCACGTCAGGTGGTCGGCGACCTGTCCGCCCCGATCCGGGCGGTGATCGTGGGCATCGTCGACGAGTTGGTCGTCGACGGGACCACCCACGAGGTGGTCGACCGGGGCTGACCTGCCCGGGAGTGAGGGCCCGCGCAGTCTCGGGAGATGGCGTGTCGGCAGTTGGTCTCTACCCTCCGGTGCCGTGAGGCGGCTCGTTCCCCTGCTCGTCGTGGCCCTGAGCGCGTGCCATTCGGCCGCCCCGACGCCGACGACCGCGCCAGGGTCGACAACCAGCACCACGATCGTCAACGACACCTGCTCCCTGCTCGCTCGGGATGCCGCCACATATCTGGAGGTGGTGATCCAGGTCCTCAACGACACGCCGACGGATGTCTTCACCGACCGATCACAGTGGCCCGAAGCACTCATCGCTCTCCAACAGCAGGGTGACGACATCGACAGCCGGGCGGTCGCCATGCGCTGTGACCGAGCGGAGATGCAGGCTGCGGTATTCGCCCTCGCCGACGTCGATCCACGGAGCTCCCTGGCCAGGTATCTGGCCGAGCTGCTCGGCCTGGGCTAGGCCGTGTCGAGGCGGGAGGCAGCCGCCTGGTCGAGGAGCCACATCGGATCGTGGCTGGAACGAGCGACGATGGCTGCCGGAACATCGCTCGCCCCCCCGAGGACCTCGGCGACGATGCCGGCCTTGGCTTTCCCGCTGACGAGGAACAGGGTGCGGCGAGCCCGCGCCAATAGACCCCGGGTGGCGGTCAATCGCCAGCCCCGGCCGCCGACGTGGGTGGCGACGAAGTCGCGCTCCTCCTCGGCGAGCGCCGAGGACCCGGCGAACAACGAGGCGGTGTGGCCATCCTGGCCGATGCCGAGGATGACGAGGCCGGGCTGAAGACCCGAAGGGCCGCGGGGAAGCAGCGCCTCCAGCTCGGCCTGGTAGGCCGCTGCCGCCACCTCGGGATCGTCATCCCATGCGACCTCGTGGAACGTGGCCGAGACGTAGTCGAAGAGCGCCCGGCGGGCCATGCCGGCATTGCTGTCGTGGTGGCCGACGGGCACGTGCCGCTCGTCCGTCAGCCAGGCGTGGACCTCGCTCCACGGCACCGACCGGTCACGGAGGCACTCGTAGGCGCGCCGCGGCGTCGATCCGCCGGCCAGGCCGACGGTGCGGGTGTCGGCGGCGACCGTGAGCCACCCCGCCACCTCGTCGGCGGCGGCGTCGGCGAGCGCCTGGGCGGTGGAGAACACGCGGACGGTCATGGGCCGGCTGATCCTAGGAGGGGCACGACGGGCCGAGTGCGACGCGAATATCCTCCCCGGGTGTCACAGAGCAGGGCTTCGATGCGCTCGGGACGGGTCGCCTGGTCCCCGGGCCGGTTCGTCGACACGACGGTCGACGGTCCGGCCGATGCCTCGGTCGGCATCGTGCTCGCCCACGGGGCCGGGGCCGGTCGGGACCATCCGTTCATGGCCGGGCTGAGCCGGGCGATGGCAGCGCACGGGATGCTGGTGACGCGGTTCGACTACCCCTACGTCGCCGAGGGTCGTCGCCTCCCGGACCGTCTCGACACGCTCGTCGCCGCTCATCGGGCGGTCGTGACGGCGGTTGCGGCCAAGGGGCGCAAGCTCATCCTCGCCGGCAAGTCGATGGGCGGACGCGTGGCGTCGCACGTCCGAGACGTCGGCGCGGACGGTTTCGTGTTCTTCGGCTATCCGCTCGTTCCGATCGGGAAGACGGCGCCGCGGGACACGACCCATCTCGACGCCCTGACGGCACCCCTGCTCTTCATCCAGGGTGAGCGGGATCGCCTGGCACCGCCGGGGCTGCTCGGGCCAGTGGTCGGTCGGCTGCCGCTCGCCTCGCTGGTGGAGATCCCGGAGGCGGACCACTCGTTCCGGGTACCCAAGCGCGTCGGGGTGAGCGAGGAGGAGATGGTCGGGCGGCTCGCCGGCCTGGTGGCTGCGTGGGGGCCGGCTCGGCCGGCGGGCGGGCATTGAGCGCCGCGAGGAGCAACGATCAGGCGGAGCGACGGCTGGCGCGCAGCATCGCCCGGTCGCGCTCATAGGTCAGGAGGTGCAACGCCTCTTCGATCGGCATCCACCGGGCGTCGTCGACTTCTCGGTTGGCGCTGAACCGGCCCTTCTCCGGTCTCATGGTCCAGTACCGGACCACCTTGGTGCGGCCGGCCCGGTCGACGTACTCGACGGTGCAGAGTTCGTCGCCGAGTTCGCACACCAGGCCGGTCTCCTCGAGCACCTCCCGCAGCGCACCCTCGGCCGGATCCTCGCCATCCTCCAGCTTCCCCTTGGGGAACGACCAGTCGTCGTAGCGGGGCCGATGCACCAGCAGCACCTCCGGCTCGTCGTCTACCACGCGTCCGACGATGCCGCCTGCCGCGTGCACCAGTGCGGGGATCTCGAGTGCTCCCTGCGGGTCGGGGAGCTCTCCCTGGGCTCGGGTAGCGGCGAGTGCCATGAAACGGCGGTGGGCGTTCATACCGATGACGGGGGGAACCTTGGACCAGGTGCCGTCGACCAGCTGCCACGCCAGACGGTCGTCGGCGAGACAGACGCGCAACAGCTCCTCGAGGCGGCGGCGCAGCCTGGGGTGGAAGACAGGGACGACCGCTTCGACCCTCCCGGTGAGGTTCCTGGTCATCATGTCGGCCGAACCCATGAGGTACTCGGCGTCATCGCCCCGCCCGAACCGGAACACCCGGGAATGCTCGAGGAACCGCCCGACGATCGATCTGACCGTGATGTTCTCGGACAGGCCGGGACCCCCGGGGCGCAGGCAGCAGATGCCGCGGACGATGAGGTCGACCCGCGCCCTGGCGGCCGAGGCCTCGTAGAGCTCGTCGATGATCGAGGGATCCACGAGGTGGTTCACCTTCATCGTGATCGACCCCTCGGCGCCGAGCGCCGCCTGGCTGCGGATCCTGGTGACGATGGCTTCCCGCAGCGTGGCAGGAGCCACCAGCAGCCGGCGGTACTCGCGCTGGCGGCCGTATCCGGTGATCACGTTGAACAGCTCCGAGAGATCGGCGCCGATCTCCTCGTCGGCGGTCAGGAATCCGAGGTCCTCGTAGATCCGAGCCGTCTTGGGGTTGTAATTGCCGGTCCCGATATGGCTGTAGCGGCGGAGGCCGTCGCCCTCGCGCCGGACGATCAGGGCGAGCTTGGCGTGGGTCTTGAGGCCAGCCACGCCGTACACGACGTGGACGCCGGCCTCCTCGAGGATTCTGGCCCACGCGATGTTGGCCTCCTCGTCGAAGCGCGCTTGCAGCTCGACGAGCACCACCACTTCCTTGCCCGACCGGGCGGCGCCGATCAGGGATTGCACGATCGACTCCTCGCCGCCGAGCGCCGGGTCGTCGGGATCCGAGGTCCGGTACAGGGTTTGCTTGATGGCGACCACGTTGGGGTCGCGGGCCGCACTGGCGATGAAGGCGCCCACAGACGTGGCGAACGACTCGTACGGGAGGTGCACGAGGATGTCGCCCTCGGCGATCCGGTCGAGCACGCTCTCCCCGTGCTCTCGATGGCCGAGGAGGGGCTGCGTCGTCGGCATCCACGGCTCGATGGCGAGGTCGGGGCGCGGCATGGCCGCCAGGGCCGCCAGCCCGGCGAGGGCGAGCATCCCCTCGTTCACGTAGACGTCGGCGGGGCCGATCCGCATCTCCTCCATGAGAAGGTCGAGGACGTCGTCGGGCATGGTGGGATCGACCTCGAGCCGGACCAGCCGGCTGAACCGGTACCGGGTTTGGAGGAGCTCCTCCATCGCCTCGAGCAGGTCCTCGGCCTCGTCCTCCTCGATCGCCTGCTCGGCGCTGCGGGTCACCCGGAAGGGGTGGCTGCTCACCACCTCCCGGCCGGGGAAGAGCGCTCCCAGCTGTGAGGCGATGACTTCCTCCACCGCCACCATCACGCTTCCGCCGCCACACACGACAAGGCGGGGGAGCAGTGGTGGCACCTTGACGCGGGCGAAATGGGCTTCACCGGTTCCCGGGTCCCGCACGGTGACGGCGAGGTTGAGTGACAGGTTCGAGATGTACGGGAAGGGGTGCGAGGGATCCACCGCCAGTGGGGTCAGCATCGGGTAAATCTCGCGCTCGAACATCGTTGCGAGCTCCTTGCGATGCTTCTTGCGCAAGTCCTCCCAGCTCGAGACGAACAGCCCGTGATCGGCCAGTCCCGGGATCAGCTCGGCGGTGAGCAGCCCTGCCATGCGGGCTTCGAGAGCGGTGCTCCGCTCGCGGATCAGCGCGAGCTGTTCTGCCGGTGCCATGCCGTCGGGAGCGACTGCCTCGACACCTGTCGTGACCTGCTCCCGCAGGCCGGCGACGCGGACTTGGAAAAACTCGTCGAGGTTGCCCGCGACGATGGCGATGAAGCGGACGCGTTCGAGCAGCGGGAGGTTCGGATCGCCGGCCATGGCCAGGATCCGCTCGAGGTAGTCGAGCACCGATAGCTCGCGGTTCGTGTATCTGGACGGCAAGGGCTGCTCCCTCGGTTCCGACAGACTATCGGCACCGGCGGCGGGCAAGGCCAGCCCTTCGGCCCGAGGCGGCTACTCGCCGGTACGCTCGATGGCAGCGATCTTCTCCACACGCCTGGAGTGTCGTTCCTCCCCGGAGAACCGGGCGACGAGGAAGGCGGAGACGATCTCGTCGGCGAGGGCCACTCCGGTGACCCTGGCGCCGAGGGCGAGCACGTTGGCATCGTCGTGCTCGACGCATTGATGGGCGGTATAGGCGTCGTAGGCAGCGGCGCATCGCACGCCGCGCACCTTGTTGGCCGCGATCGCCGCTCCCGCTCCGGATCCGCACACGACGATGCCGCGCTCGGCACGGCCCCGGGTCACCGCCCGTGCCACCGCCACCGCATAGTCGGGATAGTCCACCGGGTCGGTGGTGTGTGTGCCCAGATCGGTCACGGCGTGACCGGCGGCTGCCGCGAATCTGGCGACGTGCTCCTTGAGCTCGTAGCCGGCGTGGTCCGCGGCGATGGCGATCCGCATGACCGTAGGCTAGTGACGGCGCATCCGGGGCCCGGGGCCGTTCGTACGGGCCCCCGTACAATCCGGGTAATGGCACAGCTGATTGTCACCGGCGGCGCGCGCCTACGCGGGTTGGTGAGCGTCCTCGGGGCGAAGAATGCGGTCCTCAAGCATCTGGTGGCGACGCTGCTGGCGCCCGGCACGCACCGCATCGACAACGTCCCCGATATCGTCGATGTCCGGGTGATGGCTCAGGTAGTCGGCCACATCGGTGCCGTCTGCCGGTTCGACGGGACGTCCGTGGAGGTCGACGTGCCCGACGATCTGCTGCCCGAGGCTCCGATCGACCTGGTGCGCCGGATGCGCGCTTCGATCCTGGTGCTCGGAGCCCTCCTCGCCCGGTGTGGCGAGGCGAGGGTGGCGCTTCCGGGGGGCGACGACTTCGGCTCGCGTCCCATCGACATGCACCTCGGGGGGCTGGAGGCCATGGGGGCCCGCTTCGAGCTGGTCCACGGGGTGCTCAGGGCGACCGCCCCGAGCGGCTTGACCGGCGCCGACGTGTATCTGGAGTTTCCCAGCGTGGGCGCAACGGAGAACGTTCTGCTCGCCGCCGTGATGGCTCGCGGCACCACCGTGATCGGGAACGCGGCGCGCGAGCCTGAGATTCAGGACCTCGGCGAGTTCCTCGTCGAGATGGGAGCGGTGATCCGCGGGGCGGGCACCTCGACGATCGAGATCGAGGGCGTCGGGTCGCTGGCCCCGACGCGTCACCGAACGGTCCCCGACCGGCTCGAGGCGGGCACCTACCTCGTGGGGGCGGCGATCACCGGGGGTGAGGTGACTGTGACCAACTGCATGCCCCAGCATCTCCGGATGGAGCTGCGCAAGCTGGAGGAGGCAGGCTGCCACTGCGAGATGGGGAACGACTGGGTGACCGTCACCGGACCGGACCGTCCGCGTCGCGTGGACTTCGCCACGCTGCCGTACCCGGGTTTCCACACGGACATGCACCCGCAGATGGTGGCGCTGCTCTCGCTGGCGGAGGGGACCTCGGTCGTCACCGAGAACATCTACGCGGCGCGGTTCCGCTACGTCGGGGAACTCAATCGTCTCGGCGCCGACGTCCAGTTGGAGGGCCAGCACATCATCATCCGCGGGGTCGGGGCGCTCTCGGGGTGCCCGATCGACGCATGTGACATCAGGGCCGGGGCGGCCCTGGTCCTGGCCGGGCTCGCCGCCGACGGCGTCACCACGGTGAACGACGCCGAGCACATCGATCGCGGCTACGCGGATTTCCCGGGAAAACTGCAGGCGCTCGGAGCCGAGATCGAGCGGGTGAACGGTCCGCACCAGCTGCCCTGACGGGCGGGAACCGATCCCACTCCGCCTACTATGCGGAATGTCTCCGTCGTTCCATGGTTGGGAATCAGTGATGAGCGAGGACAGCGCCGCCGTGGCCGAGACGACCACCATGGTCGATCTCGCCGCGCTCAACGAGACCCTGGAGTACATCCGTCCGGCCCTGCAGGCCGACGGCGGCGACCTCATACTCCTCGGCGTCGACGGGGGCACCGTCAACCTGCAGCTCGTGGGGGCGTGCGGTGGATGCCCGATGTCCACCATGACCCTGACCGCCGGGATCGAGCGCATCCTGCGCGACCGCGTCCC
>JAZDHM010000322.1:0-4077 GCA_043805935.1 Actinomycetota bacterium | reverse complement strand
CGGCACGCTGATCCTCTGCGCCGGGCCGATCGGCAATCTCTCCGACGCCCCACCCCGGCTTGGCGAGGCGCTCCGATCGGCCGACGTGGTGTTCGCCGAGGACACCAGGCGGGTACAGGTGCTGCTCGATCGGCTGGGCGTCAAGGCCGTCACCCGGTCGTACTTCGTGGGGAACGAGGACCGGCGCGCCGCCGAGGTTCGCGATCGCCTGGCTGCCGGGGAGACCATCGCCCTCATCACCGATGCGGGCACGCCCGGCGTCTCCGACCCCGGCCTGAGCGCGGTGCGCATCGCCATTGACGTGGGGGCCACGGTCAGCGGCATACCGGGTCCGAGCGCGGTCACCCTCGCCCTGGCTCTCTCGGGATTCCCGGCGGATCGGTTCGTGTTCGAAGGCTTCCTGCCGCGCAAGGCCGGGGAGCGACGGGACCGGATCGCGACTATCGCGGGCGACCTGCGAACCGTCGTGCTGTTCGCGTCACCCAACCGGCTCGCCGACGATCTCGCCGACCTTGCCGCGGCCCATCCCGGGGACCGGGGATGTGTCGTGTGCCGGGAGATGACCAAGGTGCACGAGGAGATCTGGCGGGGACGCCTATCGGAAGCGGTGTCCCGATGGGCGGATGGAGCCCGCGGTGAAGTGACTCTGGTGCTGGCGCCTCAGGATGCTCCGGCCCCGGACATCGAGGCAGCGGTCGCCGAAACCCAGCGTCTGATCGCCGCCGGGATGTCGGCGAGCGAGGCGGCGCGTCGTGTGGCGGCGCAGAGCGGGGTGGCGCGGCGGTCGCTGTACGAGCGCGTCGCCCGTCACCCCTGAGTCAATGCCTCGACCTTCGGAGCGGCGCTGGATCGCAGGAACCCCAGCCCCACGGGGAGCACCGCGTGTGCGCGGACCGGTCGAGCCGTTTCAGGAGGACGATGGCGACGACCAGGGCAGCCTCGACGTCCTCGCGCAGCATCACCAGAAACGCTGCCATGAACGGAGTCCCCCTCCGTGCGACGATCGATGAGGGCGCCTTACTCGCTACCGGGGTGCACGGCGCGTGGCAATAGTGGGCCTGCGAGCCCCATCGCACGCCCTCCCTAGCGCTTGCGCCCGATGCGCTGAACCACGTACTCGCCCGGTTCGAGCTCGAGGCCCTCCCCGGAGATGGTGACGCGGCCCGCACGCGGCACGCTGAATTGGTGAACGAGGGTTGGGATACGCGGTTTGATCTCGATGTGATCGCCGTTCAGCACGATCTCGAGCTGATCCCCTTCTTCGACGCCGAGGGTTCGACGCATCTCAGCCGGAATGACGACTCGCCCCAAGTCGTCGATCTTCCGCACGATGCCGGTGTTCAAGATCGCCACCTCCAAAGGCCGACGCACTTCACCAGACATCGGCAGGCTTCCAGAGAGCCGACGTATGGAGGAGGCGGAGTGTACTGACTCGGCCCCATGGCCAGGGTGCACCGTGCGGGCGAGGGCGCCGGAATCGCCCCACTACCCTGGCATGTCCCGATGATCTACCTGACGACTCCGATCTATTACCCCAACGACCGGCCGCACATCGGCACCGCGTACACCACGCTCGTGGCCGACGCCACCGCCAGGTACTGGCGCCTGGTCGGCGAGGAGGTGTACGCCGTCACCGGCACCGACGAGCACGGGCTGAAGATCGCTCTCGCCGCCGAGGCGCACGGCATGACTCCCCAAGCGTGGGTCGACCACATCGTCGCGGGGTTTCACGAGGCCTGGGACCTGCTCGACCTATCGTTCGACGACTTCATCCGCACCACCGAGCCACGGCATCGCGACACGGTGCGGGACGTACTCCAGCGGATCCACGACCACGGCGACACGTACCTCAGCAGGTACGAAGGGCTGTACTGCGTGTCGTGCGAGGCGTACTACGCCGAGGACGAGCTGGTCGATGGGAACTGCCCGCAGCACGGCAAGCCGGTGCAGGTCCACGCTGAGGAGAACTGGTTCTTCCGGCTCTCCCGGTATGCCCAACCACTTCTCGACCACATCGCCGCCAACCCCGGCTTCATCACCCCCGAGGCCAGGCGCAACGAGGTCGTCGGCTTCGTCGAGCAGGGGCTCGACGACATCTCGATGAGCCGGGCGTCCCTGAAGTGGGGCATCCCCCTTCCCTGGGACGACTCCCAGGTCGCTTACGTGTGGTTCGACGCGCTCATCAACTACCTGTCGGCGGCGGGGTACAGCGACGACCCCGCCCGGTTCGAACGGCAGTGGCCGGCATGGGCGCATCTGGTCGGCAAGGACATCCTCAGGTTCCACGCGGTGTACTGGCCCGCCATGCTCATGTCGGCGGGCCTCCCGCTTCCCCGTCGGGTCGTCGCCCATGGGTGGCTGCTGGTGGGCGGCGAGAAGATGTCGAAGTCGAACGCCACACAGATCCTTCCCGCCGAGCTCGTCGCGGCCTTTGGGGTGGACGCCTACCGGTACCACTTCCTGCGGGACGTCTCATTCGGCCCGGACTCGAACTTCTCGTGGGAGGGGATGGTCGGGCGATACAACGCCGATCTCGCCAACGACTTGGGCAACCTGGCCAACCGCACGCTCAACCTCGCCGAGAAGTTCCGCAACGGCCGGGTTCCGGCGATCGCCGACCACACCGCCCCCGAGGAGCAGGTGCTGGTGGCGGCGGCGGGCGGGGCGCTGGCGGCGATGGACGGCTTCGGCGAGTTCCGTTCCAAGCAGGCGCTCGAGGGGGTGTGGCGCCTCTTCGGTGCGGCCAATGCGTTCCTGGAGGCGACGGCACCCTGGCACCTGGGCAAGGATCCCGCGTCTGCCGTCCGCCTCGATCAGGTGCTCAACGCCGCCCTCGAGGCGCTGCGGGTGGGGGCCGTGCTCGTCTCCCCGGCGATGCCGGGGGCGGCGGCGCGCCTGTGGGATCGCCTCGGCCTCCTCGGACGCCCCGACCAGGGCCCGCTGGCGGAGACGGGCGTGTTCGGCGTCTTCCCTGAGGTCACGGTCACCAAAGGGGATCCGCTCTTCCCGCGCATCGAGACCTGATGGCCGGCTGGGTCGACGCCCACTGCCATCTCCACCTCAGCGAGGAGTCCCCCGCGGTGCTGCTCGATCGCGCCGCCGCTGCCGGCGTGGGCTGGCTGGTCAACCCGGGAACGGATGCTGCCTCGTCGGAGGAGGCCTTTCGGCTCGCCGAGCAGTTCCCCGGCCGGGTGTTCCCCACCGCCGGGCTGCATCCCCACGACGCCGCCCGGTGGCCGGACGAACGCGGTCGGATCGAGCGGTTGGCGGCGCAGGCGGTCGCCGTGGGCGAGTGTGGGCTCGACTTCTATCGGAACCTGTCCGCTCCCGAGGTGCAGATAGAGGCGTTCCGTGATCAGGTGCGGCTGGCCGTCGACCTGGGCAAGCCGCTGGTGGTCCACTGTCGTGACGCGTTCAGCGATATGTTCGATCTGATCGAGGGATCGGGTGCCGGGCCGGGCGTCGTCCTGCACTGCTGGACGGGCGGCCCGAAGTGGACGAGGCGGTTCCGCGATCTCGGTGTGACGTTCTCGTTCGCCGGGCCGGTGACCTTCGAGACCGGCGACACCGTGCGGCGCGGTGCGGCCCAGGCCCAGCCGGATCGGGTCATGGTCGAGACCGACACCCCCTACCTCACTCCACCCCCGCACCGGGACGCTCCCAACGAGCCGGCCAACGTCGTGCGAGTGGGCGAAGCCCTTGCCTCGGTGTGGGGCCTCCTGGTCGACGAGGTGGCCGCTCTCACCACGGCGACCGCGACGCGAGTGTTCCGTGGTGGCTGAACCGCTGGGCCGACAGGAGACCCGGGTGCTGCTGGAACGGCACCAGGTTCGCCCCACCAAGCGCCTCGGCCAACACTTCCTCATCGAGCCAAACGTCGTGCGGCGAATCGTCGAGATCGCCGAGATCGGGCCCGGGTCCCAGGTGGTCGAGATCGGGGCCGGGGCCGGCACCCTCACCAGAGCCCTGGTGGCGAGCGGGGCGAAGGTCGTCGCCTACGAGATCGACGAGTCCTTGCGGCCGGTCCTCGCCGAGACGGTTGGCGACACAGCCGACGTTCGATTCGCCGACGCAGCT
>JAZDHM010000321.1:0-3686 GCA_043805935.1 Actinomycetota bacterium | reverse complement strand
GACGGTGTCCGCCCTGGCGATGCGGGGGCCGACGGTGGCGGTGTACGAGGAGGCCCTGCGGTCCCTGGAGCAACTGATCCTCCGCCTTTCGGCGATCGCCGGTGGTCCGTTCGGGATGCGGATGCGTCAGACCTTCACCCCCGACCGGCTCGACGCCGAGCTGCAGGGGGCCATCGCCGCGATGGAGAATGCCGTCCCCCGGATCGAGGGCCGGGGAGGGCGCCCCGGGCCGATCGACCCGGAACAGCGCGCTGCGGCCGCCGACATCCTCGACACCCAGTTGCAGGCCCGCATCGGAGCGCCGCTGCGGGAGATCGTCTGGGAGCGGGCCTCGCTGGCGGCGGTGGTGGCCGGCCTGGCGGTGGACGCCTCCATGGCCGAGGTGCACCTCGGCATCGCCCAGGAGCCGACGTGACCGGTTGGATCGATTGGCCGTCATACCGCCGGCTGATGGCGCTGCTCCGATCGCCGGACGGCGGCGCCGCCGAGGTGGGCTCGGTGGCGGCGTCGAGCCTCGCCGAGTTCGTCGACCATCTGATCCGCTACGACGCCGACGCCTACCCCGAGGCGGTGGCCGCGGTGGCGGTGAGGATCGCCCGGTCCCAGCCCGCCCTCGCCCCGCTCGTACTGCTCGCCAACACCGTGCTGCTGACCCTCGACCGCGGCCCGGACATCGTCGTGGCCGAGGCGCGTGCCTTCGAGAAGCGACTGGCAGCATCCACCGAAATCGTCTCCACCGTGGGGGCTGCGCTGGTGCCGGAAGGGGGATCGGTGCTCACCCACGGGGCGTCGTCGACGGTGCGCTCGACGCTCCTGGTGGCGGCGAGCCGCGGCGTGCGAGTGGTGTGCACCGCCTCCACCCCATTCGGGGAGGGCCGGCGTCTCGCCGCCGAGTTGTCGTCGGCGGGAATCCAGGTGGAGACCATTCCCGACCAGGCGGTGCCCGACGCCCTCTACGGCATCGACATGGTGCTGCTGGGGGCCAACGCTCTCGGGCCGGAGTCGGCGGTCAACGTCGCCGGCACCGGGGCCATCACCAAGGAGGCGCGCAACCTCGGAGTGACCACCTTGCTGCTGGTCTCCGCCGACAAGGCGCTCCCCGGGCTGTTGTTCGAACGAGCCGCCGGGGTGGCGCTGGGCTCGGCGGCGCTAGAGCTGGTGGCGTTGAGCAGCCTGGACTCGATCGTGACCGAGCAGGGGGTTCTCGACGCCGAGGCGGTCCGGCGCCTCGCCGAGAACAAACCGGTGGCCCCCGAGCTGGTTGTCTAGACCGCCACCACCCGCAGCCCGTCCAGGTTCGGGGTGGCGGTCAGGGTCGACACCTTCCCGATCAGCTCACCGTCGGCTTCGAGCAACTCGGCGGGCTCGGCGCGGGCGGTGAGGGTGGGGAACCCGCGCCACAGCCGCACTCCGCGAATCGTGGTGACGTCGACGCCGCGCGCCGCCCGGGCGACGAGGCGAATCACGCGTGCAGTCGTCACCCGGCGCATGCTCACACCCAGCGGACCCCCTTTGGGCGAGAGGGTCAGCGGCCGGCGGCCCAGGTAGGTGAAGTACCGGTGCACCTGGAACACGAGGGCGACCGCGTCCGCGCTGCGGCCCATCGCTTCCACACGGATTGCCGGGAGGCGCCGTCGGTAGCCCTTGATGGTGACCGAGGCGGCGCTCCGGGCGTAGTGCAGCGGGCCGAAGCCCACCTTGCGCAGCGGGCGGCGCTCCGATTCACGGATCACCTCGGCGTCGAATCCGAGGCCGGCGGCGAAGGTCACCACCCGTGAGTCGGGACCGTCGGGCCCGTCGTAGGTGAGACGCACCGTTGGAAGCGTCCGGGTGGCGGGGGAGGCAGCGATCGCCTCAGCGGCGGAGCGCGGTTTGCGGGGAACTCCGATCAACCGCGACAGGACGTTGGTGGTGCCTGCGGGGACGATCCCCAGGACGGTTCCGCTGCCGGCGAGGCCGTTGGCGATCTGGTGGACGACCCCGTCGCCTCCCATGCCCACCACCACGTCGTATCCGTCGTAGGCAGCGTCGGCCGCGGCGGCGCGTGCCTGGTCGGGCCCGTCGGGCCACACCGGGACAACCTCGTATCCGCCCTGGAGGATTTCGACGACGTCGCGGTGCAGCAGCGAGGTGAAGCCCGACGCCGCCGGGTTGGCGACCAGCAGGAGGCGCCGCATCGGCGGAGGGTACCCGCGGGTGGATGGTCTGGCGCCGGAGGTACCCTGCCCGCGTGCGTGCGTTCCTGGATCGCGCCGATGCGGGCCGGGCGTTGGCGAGCCACCTGGGTCGTTTCTCCGGATCGAACCCTCTCGTCCTCGGCATTCCCCGCGGCGGTGTAGTGGTCGCTGCCGAAGTGGCCCGTGCGCTCGACGGCGAGCTGGGCATCGTGATCGCCGGCAAAGTGCGCGCTCCCGACAACGATGAGCTGGCGATCGGAGCGGTCGCCTCCGACGGGATCGCCCTGCTCGATGAGCTGTTCATCCGTCGTCTGGGGGTCACCGACGTCGAGGTTCACGCGGCGGTGTCGGATGCCGTGGCCGAGGTTCATCGGCGCGAGGACGTGTTCGGCCGGGCGCCGTCGGTGGAGGGCCGTACCGTGATCGTCGTCGACGATGGCGTCGCTACAGGCGCCACCCTGCGAGCGGCACTCGGGTACGCCCGCCGGGGTGGCCCAGAGCGGCTGGTGTGTGCGGTGCCGGTGGGACCACCGGCGACGATCGACGTGATCGCCTCTGAGATCGACGAGGTGGTGTGCCCGTTGCAGCCCGACCGGCTCAGGGCCGTGGGCGAGTGGTACATCGACTTCAACCAGGTGAGCGACGAGGCGGTGATGGCACTGCTGGGCCGCAGTTGAGTCGGGGGCTTGCTCGCCCGTCGCCCGTCGCCCGTCGCCAGCAAGAAGTGTGCTGGCGGGATTGCGCCTGTCGCCTTTCGCTCCTCGGTGTCTCCGTCTGATTGCCAATAGCCAATAGCCGCCCCATGGCTCACAGCTGATGGCTTCTCTCCCACACGTGTCTCGTCAGCGACGCCTGATCGACGTGCCCGCGCAGATGCTCGATGGCGTGCATCACCGCGTACGCCGCCGTCAGCGGCATCACCTCGCCGTTGGCGCGCTTCCACTCACGCGGAGCGTCCCATTCGACCGAATTCGCCGCGTCGAGGGCGGCGAAGCAGTCGGCCGAGAGGCTGTCGATCAGCCCGAGCAGCACCGCCGGGTCGGCCGCGGTCGCCCGGAACTCGGCGTCGCGGTCTCGTGCCGGCAGGGGCAGCCCGGCGGCGACGTGGAGCCAGAGCCGGGTGCTGTTCATCGAGTGGGTAGCCAGCGCGGCGATCGAGTTGGTCTCCGGGCCGGCCGGTCGCCAGTCGAGTGCCTGTCCGGGAAGGCCGTCGACGACAGCGCGCAGATCCCTGAAGGCCCCGGTGGCCAGCTCTCGGGCGGTGGCCAAGACGGCGTCGGTCATGTCGGTCCTCCTGAAGGTCTGCGGCAGCGTATCGGCGCCGGCCGCGGGCGTCACGCCTCGAGAGCGCTCGGGTCGGGGGGCACGTCGACGGCGTGCTCCCGTAGCACCGCAAGTGGCACGATCTCGAGGGTGCGTTCGTGGGTGGACGCCAGCACGACCGGCGCCGCTAGGCCGTCGAGATGAGCGCGCAGCCAATTTGCCGCCGTCACACACCAGCGATCCCCG
>JAZDHM010000320.1:0-4055 GCA_043805935.1 Actinomycetota bacterium | reverse complement strand
GGCTTCTGGAGGGGCTTCGGCTGATTGATGGCACCGCGCACCGAGTAGTGCTTGCCCTCGAAGATCGGCTCGTCCTCGGTCCACATCTTCTTGATGATCTGCACGGCCTCGTCGAGCTGGGCGAGCCGAACGCCGTCGCGGGGATACTCGTACCCGTATGCCAGATACTCGTGCTCGTACCACCCCGCGCCGATGGCGAACTCCAGCCGTCCGCCCGAGATCACGTCGACGCTACTCGCCACCTTCGCCATGTATGCCGGGTTGCGGTACGAGTTGCAGGTACACATCTGCCCCAGCCGCACCTTGGTGGTCGAGGCGGCGAGCGCCGCCATGAGAGTCCAGCATTCATAGGTCGCCTCCTGGGTGGGGTGGGGAATGGTGTGGAAGTGGTCGTAGACCCAGGCGCTGTCGTAGCCCAGGTCCTCGATCTTGCGCGCTGCCGCCAGCATCGCCGGCCACTGCTCGGCCACCGGCACGCCGACGAGATCCATTCGCCACCCCTGTGGCACGAACGCTCCGAACTTCATGTCACCGTCCCTCGTGTCGACCGAAGCATGAGGGTAGGTCCCGCGTCCGATCGAACCGGCCGGGTACCCACCCGCGCCCGATACCGTGCCGCCGATGGACAGCGGCTACTTCGGCCCGGACAGCATGACCTGGCGGATCAACCAAGAGATGACCGTGCTGTTCGGCGGTGTCCGTGCCCTGCTCATGCACGCCGCCCATCCGCTGGTCGCCGCCGGCGCCCGCCAAACCGCCGCCTACCGGCGCGACCCGTGGGCGCGGTTGCTGCGCACCCTCTCCCTCCAGTTGCTGCTCCCCTTCGGCACCAAGGACGAGGCGCAGCACGCCGCCGATCGGATCAACCACCTGCATGCCGTCATCCACGGCACCGACCAGGTCACCGGGGAGCGCTACGACGCCCTGGACCCGGAGCTGCTCCTATGGGTGCACGCCTGTCTCGAGGAGAGCACCGTGATCTTCTACGAGCGAACGGTCCGCCCGCTCACCAACGCCCAGAAGCAACGGTTCCACGAGGAGAGCCTGACCGCGGCCGAGCTGGTGCTCCTCCCCCGGGGGCGGGTGCCCGCGACCTACCGGGAGATGACGGCCTACGTTGACGAGGTCGTGCACTCCGGCCGGCTCATGCTGACCGACGTCGCCCGTGAGGTCGCCGACCTCAGCCGCGGCGAGCCCGTCCCGATCCACGTCAAGCCGATATGGAAGTTCATCTCATTCGCCGCCGTGGGCACGCTGCCCGCCGAGGTCCGCAGCCTCTACGGCCACCGATGGAACGAACGGCAGGCGAAGACGCTCGACCGGGACCTGCGCATGTTGAAGCGGATCCGCCCTTACCTCCCCCGCCGGTTTCGTCTGATCCTGCCGGCGCGGATCGCGCTCCGACGCGCCGCCGGCGAGCAGGTGCCGATGCCCGGCGCTTCACCCGCCCAGGCCTAGCCTCCATTCATGTTCGACGCGGTGATCGTTGGGGCCGGACCGAACGGACTGTCGGCGGCGATCACGCTGGCGTTGGCCGGCAAACGGGTTCTGGTGCTGGAGGCGAACGCCACGATCGGTGGCGGCGCCCGTACCTCCGAGCTGACCCTCCCCGGCGTGCGACACGACGTCTGCTCGGCGGTGCACCCGCTCGGCATCGCCTCGCCGGCGCTGTCGAACCTTCCGCTCGCCGATCACGGACTGCGGTGGGCGCATCCCCCGGTCCCCCTCGCCCATCCGCTCGACGATGGGGCCGCCGGCGTGCTCGTCCGCGATGTCGACGAGACCGCGGCGCGGCTCGGCGCCGACGGCCCCGCGTGGCGCCGGACCTTCGGTTTGGTGGCGGCTCACTGGGACGACTCGGTGCGTCTTGCGCTGCAATCACCGCTCGCCGCGTTGCGCACCCCGATCTCGGGCGCCCGCTTCGGGTGGCTGGCCCTGCGGTCGGCATCCCGCCTCGCCCGCCGATTCCGCACCCCGGCGGGACGCGCCCTGGTCGCCGGCATCGGCGCACACACCGCCGCCCCCCTCAGCACAATCGCCACCGGTGGGGTGGCCATCACCCTCGGCGCCGCCGCCCACACGGTGGGATGGCCGGTCGCGGTGGGAGGAAGCGGCTCGATCACCGACGCCATGGCCGGATACCTCCGCTCCCTCGGCGGCGAGATCCGGACGAAGACGACCGTCGGCGCCTGGTCGGACCTGCCTGAGGCGCGCGTCGTGCTCTTCGACACCGATCCCGCGGTGATGTCGGCCGTCGCCGGCAACCGCCTGTCGCGCCGAACGGCCCGGCGGTACCACCGCTTCCGCCGCGGTCCTGGCGTGTTCAAGGTCGACGTGGCGCTCGACGGCCCGATCCCGTGGGCCAACCCGGACTGCCGGCGTGCCGGGACCATCCACGTCGGCGGGACCTTTGAGGAGATTGCCGCAGCGGAACAGGCCGTGGCGCGGGGCGAACATCCGACCCGCCCGTTCGTGATCTCCGCCCAGCCCACCGTCGCCGACCCGGGACGAGCCCCCAGCGGGACCCACGTGCTCTGGGCCTACTGCCACGTCCCTGCCGGATCGCAGACGGACATGACCGAGCGAATCTTCGACCAGGTCGAACGGTTCGCTCCAGGATTCCGGGGTCGCGTCGTGGCGATCAACGTCCGGCGCCCCGCCGACCTCGAAGCCGACAACGCCAACCTCGTCGGCGGCGACATCACCGGGGGGGCGTTGTCGCTGCGGGGCCTGGTGGCGCGGCCGTCGTTGTTCCGTCCGTACCGGGCGGGCCGCGGCGTGTTCATCTGCTCGTCGTCGACCCCGCCGGGTGCGGGAGTCCATGGCATGTGCGGTTGGCACGCGGCGAGGGCGGCGCTCAAGGAGTTGTGAGGCTCGCTGCGCTCGCCCGTCGCCCGTCACCCATCGCCAGAAAGAGACGCGCTGACCGGTTTGGCCTATCGCTCTTCACTTCGCCGAGCGAAGCGAAGGCCCCTGTCGAGGGTCGAAGGTCGAATCGCGAATCGCTGCCCGCGACCCACCTCCCGTCAGAAACGGTTGTATCTGAACCCGGGCGACATCCGCCTCCTGCTGGCAGCTGGCAGCTGGTAGCTGGTGGCCCCGAGCGAAGCGAGGCCTACTCGCTCCACACCTTCGGGCGGCCGACCAGCGAGTCGAACCCGTATCGCTCGCAGAAGTCCTCGAACCGCCCCCTGGGCACGCCCCGCCACCGCAGGTCGTCGGACGACGCCTGCGGGAGCGGCACGTCGTGGCGGAGGACGGCGAGGAACCGGAACAACAGCGCGTCGGCCATGTGCTCCCGCAGGGCGCCGACCAGACGCTCGGCGCCGCGCACCTGCGGTGACCAGAGCGACGCCTCGAGCGGGATGCGCTCGATGTGGCGGTATGCGCCGAGGACCATCGACGCCGACTTGGCCCCCCAGCCGGGAACCCCGGGAAATCCGTCCGATGAGTCGCCGACAAGTCCGAGGTAGTCGGGGATCGACTCGGGAGGGACGCCGAACTTGGCCACCACCCCGGCCTCGTGGATGAACGCTCCCTTGCGGCGGTCGAAACCCACCACCCGATTGCCCACGATGCATTGGGTGAGGTCCTTGTCGGGTGACATGATCACGACCTGCTCGAACTCCGGGCCGAAACGCTCGACGGCCGAAGCGAGTGCGTCGTCGGCCTCATACTCGACCATCCGCCACACGGTCACGCCCATGGCCTCGAGGCCCTCCTCGGCGATCGGGAATTGGGCGAGCAGGTCGGCGGGTACCCCCGCCTCGGACTTGTACCCGTCGTAGAGGTCGTTGCGGAACGAGCGGATCACCGTGTCGAACGCCACCCCCAGGTGGGTGACCCCCTCGGCGAGCAGGGCGAGGGTGCTCAGCATGATCCCGTGCACCGCCCCGATCTCCCTGCCGTCAGGGTCGGCGCGCTTCGGCGCCCCGAAGTACGAGCGGAACAACTCGTAGGTGCCGTCGAGCAGGTGGAGGCGCATGATCGGAGGCTACCCGCGACCCGCTTCCCGCCTCCGGGAAGACGTTGCTCGTCGTCCGTCGCTGCCGAGC
>JAZDHM010000319.1:0-11620 GCA_043805935.1 Actinomycetota bacterium | reverse complement strand
CGACCGACCCGGCCTCGACGCCGAAGAGGGTGGCGACCACGGCGAGCAGGGCCGGTTCCGGGCCCTGATCTCGGTCGAGCAGGTCGCACGCCACCGGCCCGGCCGTGAGGACCGCGTCCTCGTCGATCACCACCCCAGGGTCGGCTGCGATCACGGCGTCGCGCACGGCGGCCACGTAGGCGGCGACCAGCGCCGTCGCCCCGGCCCGGTCCGGGCAGACTTCGCGTACGCCCTCGGTGAGCACCTCGGTGAGGATCTCGTCGTCGACCGACGAGTGGGAGGGGACATCGATGGCGCCGACGGTGGCGGCGATCGACGACCCGGGATCGGCCGCGGCGCACGCCGCCACCACCGCGTCGGCGATCTCCCCGACCGCGACCTCCGAAAAGGCGGTCCCATCGAGGGCGCGGTCGGCGGAGGCGGCATAGTCGAGGGCGAGCGCCCTCGACCCGGCCACCGTCGTCGTGGTGGCAGGGGAACTCGCCGAACAGGCCGCGGCGACCAGGCACATGGCCGCGATCCGTTTCACGCCTGGCATCGCGGGCACCAGAAGCTGCTCCTCGCCCTGATGACGGTGCGCACGATGGTCCCGCCGCACCGCCGGCACGCCTCGCCCTCGCGGCCGTACGCCCGGAGTCGCGTGACGTAGTCGCCGGCTCGGCCGTCGGGAAGAAGGTAGGCGAGATCGTCCAGGCTGGTCCCGCCGTGGCTCAGGCCGGCGGCGAGCACCGGCCTGATGGCGGCACGCAACGCCTTCAGCTCGGTCGCATCGAGCGACCCCGCCGGACGATCCGGCCTGATGCCGGCGCGATGGAGGATCTCGTCAGCGTAGATGTTCCCGAGACCCGAGACGAAGCGCTGGTCGAGGAGGAGTGCCTTGATCGGCGCGGCGCGCCCGGCGAGTAGGTCGGCGAGACGCCGGCTGGAAGGAGGCGACTCGTAGGCGTCGGGGCCGATGCGGTCGTCGAGGGCGACGACAAGTTCCTCTGGGGTGTATGCGGCGACGAACCCAAAGGTGCGGGGGTCGATCATGCGCACCTCCGCACCGGAGTCGAGGCGGACGACGACGTTGGTGTGCGGCACCTCGGGATCCTCTCGGGTATTGACCGACATCCTCCCCGACATCCCGAGATGGGTGACCCAAGTGATGTCCCCCTCGAGTGGGGCGAGGAGGTACTTCCCCCGCCTGCCCAGAGGCCGGATCCGCCGTCCGGTCACACGATCGCCGAAGTCGCCCGGCCGCTCCTGCCTCCGCACCATGCGGAGTCTGCGCACGATCACCTCGATGATCGTGGCCCCCTCGAGCACGGGAGCGAGGTGACGTCGGGTCGCCTCGACCTCGGGGAGCTCAGGCATCCTCGTCGCCGAGGGCCTCGAGGGCGGCGCGGGCGGCATCTTGCTGGGCGCGCTTCTTGGACGATCCGGCGCCGCTGCCGAGCAGCGCCCCCTCCGACCGGACCGTTGCTGTGAAGAACCGGGCGTGGTCGGGGCCGGAGCCGACGACCTCGTAGAACGGCACCCTGCCGGCGCGGGCGAGGACCTCCTGGAGGCGGGTCTTGTAGTCGCGCTCTCCCGGCGACTCGGATCGCTCGGCGATCAGCGGACGCCACCGCGCCAACACCGCCCGTCGGGCCGCCTCGAGACCGCCGTCGAGATAGATGGCCCCGATCAGGGCCTCCAGGGCATCGGCGAGGATCGATGCCTTCGCCCGCCCGCCGCTTGCCTCCTCGCCCTTTCCCATCCTGATCATCTCGCCCAGCCCCACCGACCGGGCAACCGCGGCCAGCGTCGCCTCGTTCACGACGGCGGCCCGCACCTTGGCCATCTCACCTTCAGTGAGATCGGAGGCCTCGTGGAGCTCGGTGGCGACCACCATCCCGAGGACCGCGTCGCCGAGGAACTCGAGGCGTTCGTTCGACTCGTCACTCTCGCCCTCAGCCGTGAGCGAGCGATGGGACAGAGCGAGGGTCAGGAGCGAAGCGTCGGCGAAGCGATGCCCGATGACCGTCCGGGTGGTGTCGTCCTCATCCACTCAAACCCGCCTCGATGCGTGCGACCAGCCCTCTGTCGGCGCCCTCAGACGCCAGAACCAGCGCGTTGGCCACCGCGACCCGGCTCGATGAGCCGTGGGCGATCACCACGGTGCCTTTGACGCCGACCAAGTGGGCGCCACCGTACGCCTCGGGATCGAACCGATCGCGCACGCTCATCAGTCGCGGGAGGATCACCGAGGATGCCTGTTGCACCTCGGGGCTCCCCTCGGCGGCCAGCGCCTCGAGGATCACCCGTCCGACGGCACGGGCCGTTCCTTCGGCGGTCTTGAGTAGCACATTGCCGGTGAACCCATCGGTCACGATCACGTCTGCGGTGCCCTTGCCCAGATCGCGGCCTTCGACGTTGCCGACGAACCGGAGCCCGGCGTGCGCCGACATCAGGTCGTAGGCTCTCCTCTCCAGCTCGCGTCCCTTGCCTTTCTCCTCGCCGATGTTGAGCAGACCCACGGTCGGCGCGACGCGCCCCAGGTACACCTCGGCCACCACAGCCCCCATCACCGCGAATTGAACGAGGTGCTCCGGCTTGACGTCGACGTTGGCGCCGGCGTCGAGCACCACGGTGGGGATGCCAAGGGGGAAGATCGTGGCGATGGCGGGCCGGGACACCCCGGGGATCCGTCCGATCAGGATTGCCGCCGCCGCCATCGCCGCCCCGGTCGACCCGGCGGACACCATGCCGTCCGCCTCGCCGTCGGCCACCAGTCGGGCGGCGACCGCGAGGGACGATTGCTTCTTGGCCCTGACCGCGGCGGCGGGGTCCTCACCCATGCCGACGGACTCGGGGGCGTGGACGATCGGAAGCGTCCGGCCCGGCTCGGCGAGCTGAGCCTCGAGTCGGCCCTGGTCCCCGACCAGGACGACGTCGATGCCGCGAGCGGCGGCATCGAGGGCGCCGAGCACCGTCTGCTGCGGGGCAAAATCCCCGCCCATGGCGTCGAGCGCTATGCGGGCCACGTCGGCCTCAGGAGGGGATGACCTCCCGGCCCTTGTACGTCCCGCACTCCGGGCACGCGCGGTGGGGGAGCTTCGGGGCGTTGCACTGCGGGCAGGGAGTGGTGTGGGCGGCGTCCACCCTCCAGGTCGCCTTCCGCTGGCGGGTCCGGGAGCGGGACATCTTTTTCTTCGGGACGGCCATGGACGAGCCTCTCGACGGTCGGGGTTACGGTTCCAACAGCTCTCGCAGCGAGGCGAACGGGGAGTCTGTCGCCTCCTCATGCCCCGGACAGGACCCCGTATTCAAGTCGCCTCCGCACCGGGCGCAAAGTCCGAGGCAATCGGGACCGCAGGTCGGGGCGAGAGGGAGCTCGAGGAGCACGGCATCCCGTATCGGCGGTTCGAGGTCGGCCACCTCGCCGTCGAGGGGATACCCATCGGGATCCTCGGCGAGGCCGAGCACATCGGTCACCTCCAGGACGACCGGCTCGGCCCATTCGGTGAGACAGCGGTGACAGACGTGGTTGACCGCGGTCTCCACGCTGCCGCGCACCAGTACCCCGCCCGAGGCCCCTTCCAGAGTGAGGTCCCCCTTCAGGCCGGGACCGATACGCGACATCTCCAACCCCCAGTCGACCGAGGTGTCGATCACGGCCGGGCGCCGGCGACCCGTCTCTCCGATCAGGTCGGACACCGGGAACCGGAACGGCGAGGTCCCCCTGGGCATGGCCGTCAGAAGTCTCCGAGCGGGCCGGGGGTGTGCCGAGCCTGGTGCAACTCGGCCCGGAACCGGCGTACCTGAGAGAGCAGGTCGGAGAGCACACCCTCGGTCTGCTCGAAGGCCTGCTCGCTGTAATCCTCGGCCTCCAGGCGGATCCTGGTGGCCTCCCCCTCCGCCTGGCGCACCAGGGCGTTCGCCTCGTCGACCGCCTCCTTGACGATGTACGACTCGCTCACCAGCTCGTCGGACCGTTGCCGGGCACGCTCGAGCAGCTCCCGGGCCTTCTCGTTCGTCCGAGCGACGAATGCCTCGCGCTCGCGGACCATCCACCGCGCTGCCCGCATCTCTTCCGGCAGGTCGTCGCGCAGCCGGTACAGCATGTCGAGAAGCCGGTCGCGGTCGAGCATGACGTTCCCCGACAGCGGGACCATGCGCGCCCCTTCCACCGCGATGATCAGGTCGTCGACGAGTTCCAGCAGCTCGCCCATCCGCGGCGGCACCGGGACCTCGTCCTGCTGCGGGAGGTCGAGTTCATCAGACACGGCGGAACTTCGCCTCCAGTGCCTTGGCAACCACCGAGGGCACGAGCTCCTCGACGGTCCCGCCGAGCGCGACGACCTCCTTGACCAATGACGAGGAGAGGTACCCGTACTCCGGCTTGGTGACCACGAACATGGTGTCCAGGCCGGAGAGGTGCCGGTTCATCTGGGCCAGCTGCAGCTCGTAGTCGAAGTCCGTCATCGCCCGCAGCCCCTTGACCACGACGTCGGCGCCGACCTCCCGGGCGAAATCGACCAGCAGGCCGTCGAACCCGGCGATCTCGACCCCATCCCAGGGGCAGCACTCGACGAGCATCTCCTTGCGCTCCTCGATCGTGAACAGTGGCTTCTTGGACGGATTGGCGACGACACCGACGACGACTCGGTCGAAAATGGTGATGCAGCGGGAGACCACGTCGATGTGCCCGTACGTGGGAGGATCGAAGCTGCCGGGTACGAGTGCCGTGGTCACCGTTACTCCTTCACCAGCCTCGTCACCTCTGCGTCGCCGTAGCGCCGCATGTCTGCCACCACCAGCCCCGGGGGTGGCGCGGCTCTCGCGCTCCCCGTCCTCCGATGCAGGACCACGATCGCGCCGGGGGCGAGTCGGCGTGCCAGCAGACCGAGGACGTGCTCAACGGACGGTAGCGCCAGCGCATACGGAGGGTCAACGAACGCCAGATCGACGTTCGGCCCTGGGCGCTCGAGGTACTCCTCGACCCGCATGGGCACCACCGCCCCGGAGAGCCCGAGCGCCTCCAGGTTGTCCGTGAGCGCAGAGCGGGCCTCACGGCTCCACTCGACGAAGGTCGCCGACGCCGCACCCCGGCTCAGCGCCTCGAGGCCCAGGCTCCCCGACCCCGCATAGAGATCGAGCACGACGGCTCCGTCGACAGCGCTGCCGAGGCTGGAGAAGATGGCCTCCTTCACCCGGTCCATCATCGGCCGGGTGCCCGGCCCCCGGGGTGCCTTCAGGCGCCGGCCCCGCGCGGTACCGGCCACGATCCTCATGAGATGAACAGCCACTCGGCCGCCTCGCCGAGCAGCGCCATGATCTCCTCGGCGAGCTCGGGGTGTGCCGCCAGGTCGGGGTCGCCGGCGACCAGCGTGAACGCCTCGCGCCGGGCCGTGATCAGCACATCGGTGTCGCGCAGGATGTCGGCCAGGCGCAGGTCGGCCATGCCCGCCTGCTTTGCCCCGAACACCGTCCCCTGCCCCCTGATGCGCAGATCCTCCTCGGCGAGCCGAAAGCCGTCATTGGTCGCCACCATCGCCGCCAAACGCGCCTCGCCATCGGGCGTGCCGGGGTCGGCGATGAGAATGCACCACGAGTCCTGGGTGCTGCGGCCAACTCGCCCGCGAAGCTGGTGGAGTTGGCTCAACCCGAATCGGTCGGCGTCCTCGACCACCATGATCGAGGCATTGGGCAGGTCGATGCCCACCTCGATCACCGTGGTGGCCACCAGCACGTCGATCTCCCCGGCTCGCATCGCCGCCATCACGTCCTCCTTCTCGGCGGACCGCATCTGTCCGTGGAGCAATCCGAGATGGAGATCCGGGAAGACGCCGCGCAGCCGTCGGTACTCGGCGGTCGCCGATGCCGCCTCGAGTTTCTCCGAATCCTCGACGAGCGGACATACGACGAAGGCCTGCCTACCCGCGGCGATCTCGGAACGCACAAGCCGGTAGGTCTCCTCCAACGAAGAGACCTCTGGCTTCACGACCTTCGTCATCACCGGCCGGCGGCCGGCGGGCATCTCGTCGAGCATCGTGACGTCGAGGTCGCCGTACAGCGTCATCGCCAGGGTCCGCGGGATCGGGGTGGCGGTCATGATGAGCAGGTCGGGCTCGGGACCCTCGGCCTTCTCCTTCAGCCGGACGCGCTGGTGCACTCCGAAGCGGTGCTGCTCGTCGACCACGGCCACACCGAGGCGGTGGAAGTGGACCCCCTCCTGGATGAGGGCATGAGTGCCGACGACGAGGTCGATCGTCCCCGCCGCGATCGCCTCGAGGACCGCGGTCCGATCGGCCGACGACCCGGTGAGCAGCGCCATACGCACCCCTACCAGGCTGGCGAGCGGCTCGAGGCCGAGATGGTGCTGCTCGGCGAGCACCTCGGTCGGTGCCATCACCGCTCCCTGGTAGCCGCCCTGTACCGCGGTGAGTAGGGCGGCCATGGCGACCACCGTCTTGCCGGAGCCCACCTCCCCCTGCAGGAGCCGGTGCATGGGGTGCGGCGACGCCATGTCTGCCTGGATCTCGGCGATCGCCCTGGTCTGCGCCCCGGTGAGTTGGTACGGAAGCGCGTCGACGAACGCCCCGACCAGCCCGCCGCCGAGGGTGTGCGTGATGCCCACCGCAGCATCCACCTGCCGGTGCTTGCGCACCGCCAGAGCGACCTCGAGCCGGAACAACTCGTCGAACACCAGCCGGCTACGGGCCGGGGCGATGCGCTCGGTGTCCTCGGGGAAGTGGAGATCGGCGACCGCCGGGTCACGCGCCATCAGGCCGAGACGCTCGAGGAGGTCGGACGGCACCGGGTCGCTGATCGGCCGGGCGCGGGCGAGGGCGTTGTGCACCGCCCGCCTCAAGTATCCGGGACCGACGCCGCCGACGGTCGGATGCACCGGCATGATCCGGCCGGTGGTGAGTGACTCGGACGGCCGATCGAGGACGTCGACATCGGGAGCGTTCATCTGCAGCTTGCCCCGGAACCGCTCCACCTTCCCTGAGAGGGCGACCTCGACGCCCTCGACGAGTTGGCGTTCCCGGAAGGGTTGGTTGAACCACACCGCCGACAACGTGCCCGAGGCGTCCGACACCCTCGCCTCGACGATGGTCAGGTTCCCTCGGGGCCGCCGCAGGGAGACGCGTTCCACGGTGCCGATCACCGTCACCTCCTCGCCGAGGGGAAGCTCGGCCAGAGGAAGCGTCCTCGAGCGATCCACGTACCTGCGGGGAGCGTGGAGGAGGAGATCGGCCACACTCTCGATGCCGCCCTTGCGCAGGTCGGCGCCGCGCTTACCGGAGAGCCCCTGCACCTGTTCGATGGGGACCCGGCTGAGGTACGCCAGGGACCGCCCGGTCACTCGACGCCGAAGAGGTAGGGGTAGAGCGGCTGTCCACCCGACACGACGCTCGACTCCAGCCCGGACCGCTCGATGTGGTCGAGGATGCTCCGGGTGACACCGGCGTCGGTGTCGCTCCCGACAAACACCGTCACCAACTCGGCGTCCTCGTCGGTGAGCGCCTCCAGGACCCCGACGGCCGCCCCGGCCGGGTCGGGGGAGATCACCGACACGTCCCCGTTGACGATCCCCAGCCAGTCACCTTCGGTGATAACCCCGGCCGGGGTGGTGGCGCCCCTCACCGCCCGGGTGACCTCGCCCCACCCGCAGTCGTCAGCGGCCCGCTGCATGGCCGCCACCGTGCTCGTGGCGTCGGCGCCGGGCATGTAGGCGAGCATCGCCGCCAGCCCTTCGGGGATGGACCGCGTCGGAACGACCCGCACGGTCTTGGCGGTGAGGCCGTCGAGCTGCTCGGCCACGGGGATGATGTTCTTGTTGTTGGGAAGGACGATCACCGTCCGTGCGGCGACGTCCTCGACAACTCCGAGCACGTCGCGCACCGAGGGATTCATCGTCTGGCCCCCGATCACCACACCCTGCACACCGGCCTCGCGGAAGAGCGCCACGATCCCCGGTCCGGAGGCGACCGCCACCACGCCGACCTCGGTGCGGGCGAAGGCGGGCAACGGCTCGAACTGCGCCACCCGATGATGCGCCTCGTCGGCGGCCTGCGCGAGCAGGTCGGTGATCTTGATGCGCTCGGGGCGGCCCAGTGCGATGCCAGCCTCGAGCGCCGGCCCGATCACATCGGTGTGGATGTGGCAGTTCCAGGTCCCGCGGTCACCGACCACGACGATCGACTCGCCGAGGCTCGCCCACGTGTCACGCAAGCGATCCCCGGCGGCAGGGTCGTCGGAGTGGAGCAGGTACATGACCTCGTAGCGGAGGTCGGCGATGGAATGCCCCCCCTCCTCCGCCGGCCCCACCAGGCGTGCCGTCGCCGCGGCGAAGATCGCCTCAGGGAGGCTGACGTCTTCGCCGGTGACCTCCTCCAGGAACGCCACCAGCAGCAGCAGGAAACCAGCGCCGCCGGCGTCGACGACGCCGGCCTCCTTGAGCACGGGGAGGAGCTCGGGGGTCTTCTCCAGCGATTCCTGGGCGCGGCGGTACACCCTTCCCAGGAAGGCGGCCAGCCCCTCGCCCTCGGGGGTCTGTGTCTCACGGGCGGCGTCGGCCGCTTCGCGCAGGACGGTGAGGATGGTGCCCTCCACCGGCTTTCCGACCGCCTTGTAGGCAGCGGTCGAGGCGCGATCGAGTGCATCGACCAGCTGTGCAGTACCGACGGAGGACTCGTCCCTGAAGGCATCGGCGAGGCCGCGCAGGATCTGACTGAGAATGATCCCGCTGTTTCCCTGGGCGCCCATGAGCGAGCCATGAGCGATCGCCGCGGCGAGCTGGTCCATGTTCTCGGCCGCCCCGACGGCGGCCATCACGGACTCCACGGTCAGGGTCATGTTGGTTCCGGTGTCCCCGTCGGGCACCGGGTACACGTTCAGCCGGTTGAGCGCCTCGCGGTACTGGCGAAGGCGGTCCAGGTAGCGCTGCATCACCCGCTTGAGGTCCTGAGCCCGGAGGAGCAGCCGTTGCGCAGCCATCGGTGCCACCACTATACGGACGGCGATCTGGCGTCTCCGTGGGCGGCTGGTATCCTCCGCTGCCGTTCTCCTGGAGGTTTCCCCGTTGTCGTTCCGGTGTGAGATCTGCGGCAAGGAGCCGTGGGTCGGCAAGCAGGTGTCGTTCTCGCACAAGCGTTCGTCGAAGCGCTGGCTGCCGAACATCCAACGCGTCCGGATCCGCCACGGGAGCAACTCGCGCCGCATCCACGCCTGCACCTCCTGCATCAAGGCGGGCAAGGTCACCAAGGCGTAGCCGGTCGCCTTCGGCGACCTACGGCCTATTGGCCATTTGACAGAGTGGCTGACGCCGCCATGTGCCATCTGCCAGATACACTCCCGTTCTCGTTCGCAGTGAGGGAGTCCTCCTGATGCAGGGTGTGGTCAAGGTCTACGACCCCAAGACGGGCGTCGGAATCATCGTGCGCGACGACGACCAGTCCGAGGTCTACCTCCGGGCCGGCTCGCTGCAGGGCAGCATCTTCCGAACCCTTCGCCAGGGACAGCGCGTCGTCTTCGACGTCGAGGACGCCGCCGGGCGATCCTTCGCCTACACCGTCCGCATCGGGTCGGATGGGTACTAGGCCGCGCCGGAACTCACACCGCCCCTCCGGCGGCGCGCCGGCGGAGAGCCTCCAGGACCGTCGCCACCCCCTCCACGACGTGACACGACCGGACCGACCGGAAGTAGTCGAAGCCGTGGTTGCCCCCGGGCACCTCGAGGTGCCCCACCCGCGGTCCTCCTTCGGCCCGGAGGGCGGCCACCAGGCGGCCTGACAGATCCGGATCGACCAGCGTGTCGGCGGCGCCGTGCACCACGAAGAACGGGGGGCGGTCGGCCGTGGCCGTCCGGATCGGGGACGCACGCCGCCAGGCCTCGGGCTCGTCGCCGGGATCGGCCTTCATCACCGAGGGGACGAGATACGGCCACAACGGCTCGCCGCGGCCATCGAGCAGATCGTGTACGCCGTAGAACGGGACACACGCCTGCACCGAGGCATCGGCCTCCTCGAACCCCGGTTGCAGTGAACGGTCGCCGATCGTGAGGGCGGCCAACGCCGCCAGCTGGCCCCCGGCCGAACCGCCTGCCACCACGACGAACGAGCCGTCGACGCCAAGGTCGGCGGCGTGTTCCCTGATCCAGGCCACGACTCGCTTGACGTCGACGAGGTGATCCGGGAACGTGGCCTCGGGGCTCAATCGGTACGTCGTGGTGAATGCCACCCACCCCGCCCGTGCCATGCGGTGCAGGAGAGGAAGCGCCTGGCGATGCCTCCGCCCCCGCCACCACCCCCCTCCGTGGACGTGGACGATCGCCGGCGCCGGCGCCGCGGCGCCGGGAAGCGCGATCCGGTCCACCAGATGGCGGGGGTGGGGGCCGTAGCGCAAACCACCGCTGACCACGAGCCCGGATTCGGGGGAGGCCGCCGGTACCAACGACCGCACCCTGAGCCGTGGCGGCGTCATCGGCTCGCCGAGGAAGTCCGAGACCGACGCCGCCACCGCGTCGCCGACACGGCGCGACCGGGCGATCGCCACTCCGAACCCCGCGGCAGAACACCCCGCCACGGCGACGGCAGTGCCGCCCGCCCATCCCCCCGACCACCCCGCCGCCACGAATCCGGCGACGGCCAGTGCGAGCGCCGCCAAGAACCAGGGGGCCAACTCGGCTCCGACCATGGCGGGAAGCCACAGCGGATGCCCACCCGAGGGACGCCGAGCCGCGGCGAAGGCGAGTGGAGCGACCAGCAGTGCGATGGCGAGCAGCACGAACGACACGGCGGGAGGGTACGCGACCGATGCACAAACCCCCGGTCGTACTCGAGCCCCGCGGGGTATAGTCCGCGATCAGCCCGCTTCGAGAGGAGTGACATGGTCGAGGCCTACATCCTCATCCAGACCGAGGTCGGCAAGGCCGCTCAGGTCGCGATGGAGGTCGGGAGGATCGAGGGTGTGCGCGCCGCCGAGGCCGTCACCGGCCCGTATGACGCGATCGTGCACACCGTGGCCGACGACGTCGACTCATTGGGCAAGCTGGTCGTAGCCAAGATTCAGGCGGTCGAGGGGATCACTCGCACCCTGACCTGCCCGGTAGTCAAGCTCTAGGGAGGCTGCGGCCCTTCGCCGCCCGTGACCGACGCGTCGAGCTTCAGCGCGCCAACGCCAGCATCACCAGCTCGTCGCACAGCTCCGGGTAGGGCATCCCGGTGGCGGCCCACATCATCGGGAACATCGACTTGGGTGTGAATCCCGGCATCGTGTTCACCTCGTTGAGGATGAAGCCGCGCCCCCCCTCCTCGTAGAAGAAGTCGACTCTGGCCAGCCCGCGGCATTCAAGGACTTCGAACGCCCGGCACGCCAGGTTGCGAATGATCGCCTCCTCGGACTCGTCGAGCGGGGCCGGCACCAGGAGCCGGGTGGCCTCGTCGCGGTACTTCGCCTCGTACGTGTACCAGCCATCCTCGACCACGATCTCCCCGGGGACCGAGGCCCGCGGCCCCTCGAGGACCGCCACCTCGATCTCCCGCCCCACGACCTCGGCCTCGACGAGCACCTTGCGGTCGTGGCGCAAGGCGGCGTGGATCGACTCCTTGAGAGCCGAGGCGTCGTCGGCACGAGCGATTCCGACCGA
>JAZDHM010000318.1:0-4843 GCA_043805935.1 Actinomycetota bacterium | reverse complement strand
CTCACTCCCCCGCCAGGCCGGATGCCATCCGCGAGCCACTGTCCCCGTGGGGAATGGACCCGGCGGCGAGCCAGGCACTGAGGTCGGTGAATCCCATCGGGCGGGCCAGGTAGAAGCCCTGGGCGACGTCACAACCGGCGTCGCGCAGCAGGAGCCAGGTGCCGCGGTTCTCCACTCCCTCGGCGACCACCTGCATCCCGAGACTGTGCACGAGCGCCGTGGTGGAGCCGACGATCTTGGCCAGACGCTCGTCCACCGCCATGTCCATCACGAATGAGCGATCGATCTTCACCTCGTCCACGGGCAGGCTGCTCAGATACGAGAGCGACGAGTACCCAGTGCCGAAGTCGTCGATGGAGAGGGACACCCCGAGCTCGTCGAGTGCTCCCAGTACCAACCGGGCCCGGGCGGAGTCGTTCATCATGGTGCCCTCGGTGACCTCGAGCGTCACGGCCTGAGGATCGACGTCGCACTCTCCGATCAGCCGTGCCACGAGGTCGGGGAACTCCGCGTCGTTGAGCGACGACGCAGCGATGTTCACGGCCATGGAAAGCCGGTGCCCGTCGGCGCGAAGCCGGTTGAGATCGCGGAATGCGGTTCTGAGGACGTGCTCGGTCAGCGGGACGATCAAACCGGTGCGTTCCGCCAGCTCGATGAACTCGTCGGGGGGCGACCGCGCCGTGGCGCGGATGATGCCAGCGGCTGAGAGCCTCCACGCCGACCACCTGGCCGTCGGCGAGGCGGGCCTTCGGCTGGTAATGGACTCCGAGCGTGCCGCCCTCGATGGCGTCGCGGAGGTCGGCGGCCATCGCCAGGCGCCGGGTGCTGTAGCGGTCGCGCTGGGGGTCGTACACCTCGAACGTCGACCCGGCGCGTTTTGCTTCGTACATCGCCACGTCGGCACGGCGAAGCAAGGTCGTGTCGTCGGTGCCGTGCTCGGGGGCGATGGCGATACCGATGCTGCCGGACACCTGGATGGCCAGGCCCTCATTCAGGAAGGGGCGGTGCAGGACGTCATTGATCCGGCGAGCCCAGTCGATCGCCTCAGCGACTCCGGACACCTCCCTGAGCAAGACGCCGAATTCGTCCCCACCGAGACGGGCGAGGTCTGCACCGCCGACGAAGTCGCTGAGCCGGGCCGCCAGCTCTTGGAGCAGCACGTCACCGCGCTGGTGCCCCAGGGTGTCGTTGATCTCCCTGAACCGGTCGAGGTCGATGAGCAGCACGGCGACCCTGCCGCCGCTGTCCGCTGCCTTGCGCAATGCCTCGCCGACCACAAGAGAGAACTGGAGCCGGTTGGGGAGGTCGGTCAACGCGTCGTGGAGGGCCTGATGCTCCTTGTGGCCGACCTCGCGACGCAGCCGGTCGACGAGCCGGCCTCGCTCGAACGACACGCCGGCCTGACGGGCGAGCACCTCCAGGATGCGCCGCTCGTCGGCGGTGAACGGACCGCCGGCACGCCGGCCGGCGACCACGATCATGCTCGCCGTTCCCGACCCACCCCCGAGCAGGGCGACCATCCCATCTTCGACGTGGCGGTCCCGATAGTGCGCCGCGACCGCCGCCGGGGCATCCCGGAGGGAGCTCACCAGGCTGCCTGCTCCGGCCGCCACAGCAACTGCCTCGGCGACCGCCGGGGGGGCGGGGCGACGGCTGATCCCGTCGCCGTTTCCCAGTGAGGTGACCGTCGAGCCGACCCCGCGGGACATCACGACCTCGACCAGGTCGGCGTCGAACAACTCGCGCGAATGGGTGAGGGTCGCCTCGACCAGATCGTCCGTGTCGACCGATTGGTCCACCGCACTGGCAAATGCGTACACGGCCTCGAGGTCCTCGAACCGCTGGTTGAGTGACCCATAGATCCGCAGGGCTCCGTACACGGCGGCGGCGATGACCACGACTCCGACGAGAGCCAGGGGCTCGCGCCAAGCCACGGCGAGCGACCCCACCGCCAGACCGGCGGACACGAGGGAGATCACCAGTCCCGCCACGAGCGATCGGATGACCGCTCTCATGGGGCGGCCGGGCTGGTTGACGGCGATCGCCACCGACACCATGGCGGCTCCGATGACCACCGACACGGTCAGGGCGAGTAGCCCGGCGCCGAGACCGGCAATGGACACCGGTGACCGGCCGGCGAGGCTTGCCCGATACACGGCGAGGGATGCCGTCGTCTCCAGGTAGAAGAGGCTGAGGTTGAAGACGAGCTTGTAGAGAGGTTGATGGCGCTCGAACACCAGAGCGACCCCTGAGCCGGCCAGGCGTCCCCCGATGAGTGATCCGGCGCCGGCGGTGGCCATGCCCAGCATGAAGGGGATCTCGCTGAGCGACACCGTGTGGGCATCCCGGCGGACGTGGAGGTGGATGACGAAGCCCTCGCTGGCGGCGAACCCGAGCGCCAGGCCCCACCAGGGGAGGTGGAACGGGGATACCGGCCCGTCGAGGGACAGGGCGAACGCGTGCAGCGGAATGGCAGCCGCCACCATCCCCCCGGCGATCGCGATGATCCTCCACTGAACGGCTCGGCGGCCGTTCGCATCACCCATAACGCCGATTCCCCTTCCGTGTCCCATCATGTCGGCGGGTCGGGCAGTCACCTGAAGGACTCCCGAGTACGCTCGGCCGGTGCCCTCCCCCCGCATCTCCCTGGTGGTCAATCCCCGGGCGGGTAAGGGCCGGGTCGGCAAGGAGCTGCCCCGGCTGGTGGCGCTGATCGAGGCCAAAGGGGGTCGGCCCGAGGTGCTGATCACCGATCGCCCCGGCCACGCCGTGGAACTTGCCCGCGAGGCCTCCCGGCGTGGCGCCGACACGGTCGTCGCCGTCGGCGGCGATGGCACGGTCAACGAGGTGGTGAACGGGATGGTGGTCGACGACCGGCCGGTGGGCACGGCAGCGCTGGGGGTGGTGGCCGCCGGATCCGGGTGCGACTTCGCCAGAACCTTCGGCCTCCCCAAGGACGTCGACGACGACTTGGCCGGCATCGAGGGCCCGGCACGGCCTCTGGACGTAGGCAGGGTCCACTGTGCCGGGCGCGACGGCCCCCTCGTCCGATACTTCGTCAACGTCGCCGAAGCGGGCATGGGGGCGGCCACGGTCGAGCGTGCCGCCCGCTACCCCCGCTGGATCGGCCGCACCCGCTACGTCGTGGCGTTTTGGCCAACCCTTATCCGCTTCCGGCCGATCGAGATCCATGTGACCACTCCGACCGACTCGTATGTGGGAAGAGCCCACAATGCCGTCATCACCAACGCCCGGTACTTCGGAGGAGGCATGCACATCGCGCCGCACTCGGATCCGTCCGATGGGCAGCTCGACCTCCAGGTCAACGTGGGGCCCAAACGGCAGGCGGTGACCCTCATCCCCAAGTTCTATCGGGGCACCCACCTCCCCGACCCCCGGATCGTCCAGCTCACCGCCTCCTCATTCGCGATCGAATCCGCCCGACCGATACCGGTGGAGGCCGACGGCGAGGTGTTCGGGGAGACCCCGGCGACCTTCACCGTGCTCCCCGGACTGCTCCGTTTGCGCGCATGAGCCCGGGACCCGACTTGGTTGGCCTGGATCTGGGGGGCACCGCCCTCAAGGCAGCGTTGGTGCAAGTCGGCGACGAAGTCGTGATCAAACGCACCCACGTCCTCGACACTCCCCGCACCGGGGCGCCCGATGAACTGATCGACTCGCTTGTCGAGGCCGCGAACCTGGTCTCCGCGGGCGGCCGGGTGACCGGGGTCGGGGTCGGGGTCCCCGGGCAGTTCGACGTGGCCACCGGCACACTGCGTGCCCTCCCCAACGTCCCCGGGTCCTGGCAGGGATATCCCCTGCGAGGCCGGCTCGCTGCGGCCCTGAGTCTCCCGGTGCACGTGGTCAACGACTCCCAGGCGTTCACCCTCGCGGAGGCCTCGATCGGTGCTGCCACCGGTCGGCGCACCGTCCTCGGGGTCACCCTGGGCACCGGGATCGGCGGTGGGGTGTGCCTCAACGGCCGGATTCACCGCGGGGCAAACGGCGCCGCCGGCGAGATTGGCCATCAGGTGATCGTCGCCGACGGCCCGGTCTGCGGCTGCGGGCGTCGCGGCTGTCTCGAGGCGATCGCGCGCCCGGCCGTGCTGGCGTCGCTCGCCGGGAAAGCCACCGCAGCCGAGGCGTTCGACGCGGTCAGGGCCGGCGAACCGCGGGCACTTGAAGCTCTAGCCACGATCACGGGGTATCTGGGGATCGGGCTCGCCAATGTGATCGCCGTCATCGATCCCGACGTGGTCGTCGTCGGTGGCGGTCTCGCCCAGGCGGGAGACCTGCTGCTCGAACCGCTGCGTGCCGCGATCCGGCGCTGCGTATCGGTGGTCCCGCCGGCCTCGGTCGCCGTCGTGGAGGGGAGCCTGGGCACGATCGCCGGCGCCGTGGGCGCGGCGCTCGCATGTTCCTCCTAACCGGTTTGGAGCATCGCCGAAGACCCCTATCGTTGCCGTCACTTTGCACGGAGGACACGGCAGGAGATGACCATGCTGCTCGGAGCTGAAGGCGGGTACCAGGCATTCGAACTCGGCCGCGCCGAATGGGCCTGGCTCGTGTTCGCCGCGATCACAGCGGTGATCGCCATCCTCGTGGGGATCATCCTCTCCCGCGGGGTGTTGCGGGCCGACACCGGCAGCGACAAGATGCGCGAAATCGCCACCGCCATCCAGGAAGGCGCCATGGCCCACCGGAAGCGGCAGTTCCGCACGATCGCGCTGATCGTCATCCCCCTCGGGATCATCGTCTTCGTCACCTCCACCACCGTGCTGCGGTCCGATGGCAGCGAAGCGCTCGGCTTCATCTCCTCCGGCGCCGCCCGCACCGGGGCGTT
>JAZDHM010000317.1:0-10383 GCA_043805935.1 Actinomycetota bacterium | reverse complement strand
AGCGATCCACGAAGGCCGGGTGCAGGGTCGCACCGCCGACGACTACCTGCTGTTGCTCGAGCACCCGCCGACCTACACGGTGGGCCGCTTCTCCGATGGCTCGAACGTGCTGGTCTCCGATGAGATGGCCCGTTCCCTCGGTGCGGAGGTCTTCCGGGTCGACCGGGGCGGCGACGTCACCTTCCACGGCCCGGGACAGCTCGTGGGGTATCCGATCGTGCACCTCGGGGGGCAGCCCGACGTGGTCGGTCACGTCCGGCGCATCGAGGAGACCCTCATCGGAGTGCTCGCGGACTTGGGGATCGATGCTTGGCGGGAGGACGGCTACACCGGGGTGTGGACTGCTCAGGGCAAGGTGGCGGCCATCGGGGTGCGCACCGCTCACCGGGTGACGATGCACGGGTTCGCCCTCAACGTGTCGACCGACCTGTCGTGGTTCGGCCACATCGTGCCCTGCGGCATCCCCGATCGTCCGGTCACCTCGATCTCGGCGCTGGCCGGCCGGGCGGTGAGCATCGAGGAGGTCGTCGACGCGGTCATCCCGAGGTTCGCCGAGGTCTTCGGCCACGCCGCCGTCGACGATCAACGGGCCGCCTTCGTCCGGGGGACGGGGCGGACGACGGCGCGCTTCGAGATCGACGACCTGGTGGCGTGCGGGGCGTTCTCCCCGAAAGGCCGCGAGCTGATCCCGATCACGCTGAAGGGCCGGCTCCCCGGGGAGCCGGAGAAGCCGGAGTGGATGAAGGTGCGACTCGACCTAGGTCCCGGCTATCGCGACCTCAAGCGGCTGGTCGAGGGTCTGGCGCTCAACACTGTGTGCGAGGAGGCCGGTTGTCCCAACATCTACGAGTGCTGGGCGGCGGGAACGGCGACCTTCATGCTCCTCGGCGACGTGTGCACCAGGGCGTGCGGGTTCTGCGACGTGAACACCGGGCGGCCGGGCGAGGTCGACTGGGACGAGCCGAAGCGGGTCGCCGAGGCGATCGCCGAGATGGGTCTCGAGCACGCCGTGCTGACCTCGGTGAACCGCGACGACCTGGCGGACGGCGGCTCGGCGATATTCGCCGAGTCGATCCGCCAGATCCGCAGCCGGCTGTCGTGCGAGGTCGAGGTCCTCATCCCCGACTTCAAGGGAGACCAGGGGGCCCTGCGGACGGTCATGGACGCCGCCCCCGACGTCCTCAACCACAACACCGAGACCGTGATCCGTCTCCAACGAGAGGTTCGCACCGCCGCCAACTACGGCCGGTCGCTGGCGCTGCTGGCGCGAGCCAGGTGGATGCGGCCGGCGAGCCTCATCAAGTCGGGGCTGATCGTGGGGATGGGGGAGACCCGCGAAGAGGTGCTGGGCGCCCTGGCCGACCTGCGGGCGATAGGGGTCGACATCGTGACGGTCGGCCAGTACCTCCGGCCCACGGCTCGGCACCGCAAGGTCCACCGATACGTGCATCCCGACGAGTTCGCCGAGTACCGCCGGGTCGGAGAGGGCCTGGGTCTCCGCCACGTCGAGAGCGGGCCCTTGGTGCGGTCGTCGTACCACGCCAAAGAGGCGGCCCGGGCGGGGGTGCCCTCTCTTCGGTGACGGCCCGGCCGGGCCTCGGTCGGCTCGGTCTAGGCTCGGGTTGCTCCCACCGAGGCGGTCGGCATGATCACGATCCTCAAGAGCGGCCCGGGCGGCCTCGTCCATCTCGACCAGCCGGAGGCCGGGTGCTGGATCAATGTGGTGGCGCCCACGGCCGATGAGATCGCGGAGCTGCGGGTGCTCGGCATCCCTCCCGACTACCTCGCCTACCCCTTGGACCCCGACGAGCGGGCGCGCACCGAGCGTGAGAACGATGAGCTGCTCATCATTCTGCGCGTGCCCGACTTCCAGGGTGGGCACGCAGACGTTCCGTACAGCACGATCCCGCTCGGCATCATCCTCACGCCGGACTACCTGGTCACGGTGGTCAGGGTCGAGAACGGGCTGGTCGAGGACCTCGCATCGGGCCGGGTGCGCGGCGTCGAGACCGCCAAGCGGGTGCGTTTCGTGCTGCGGGTATTGCTGCAGACCTCCGGCCACTACCTTTCCCATCTCCGTGAGATGACCCGGGTCATCGAGTCCCTCGAGGACGAATTGCAGGAGTCGACGCGAAACCGAGAGGTCCTGGAGCTGCTCAAGTACCAGAAGAGCCTGACCTACTTTGCCACCGCCCTGCGATCGAACGAGCTGATGATGGAGCGGCTGCAGCGCAGCCAGTGGTTCGCCACCTATCCCGGTGACGAGGACCTGCTCGAGGACGTCATCACGGAGAACCGCCAGGCGATCGAGATGACCAACATCACCAGCAACATCCTCACCAACATGATGGATGCCTTCGCCTCCATCATCTCCAACAACCTCAACCGGGTCATGAAGATTCTGGCGTCCATCACCATCGTGCTCAGCCTGCCGACCCTGGTGGCCAGCGTCTACGGCATGAACGTCGACCTGCCCTTCCAGGGACACACGTGGGCCTTCCTCGCCATCCTGGGGATCTCGGTGGCCGTGAGCGCGTTGAGCGTGTACCTGTTCTGGAGGCGCGACTGGCTATAGGCGTCGGCCGTCGACGCAGCTGCGTCGCGGATCGGTCGTGTCTCCCGTAACGGGTTACCTGCGGGACGATGCTCGCGAGTGGGCGACCGGTTGCCTGATACCTTCCGCTGGTGACCGACGTGCCGCCCATCCCGCCGTCGCTCGACCATCTGGGACGCCAACCCGCTGGGCGCGCTTGGCTCGACGGGTTGCCCACATTGCTCGGCGAGTGTGCCGTGCGGTGGTCACTGGCCATCGGCGATCCCTACACCGATTCGTCCGTGTCGCTGGTGGTGCCGGTGAGACGCCCCGGGGGCGAACTGGCGGTCCTCAAGATCCAATTCCCCCACCCCGAGAGCGATCACGAGTCCGAGGCGCTTCGGCGGTGGGACGGCGACGGGGCGATCCGCCTGTTGGATGAGGATCGGGAGCGGCACGCTCTCCTTCTCGAGCGGTGTGTCCCCGGTCGTCACCTGGCGACGATCGACTCGGGCGAGGCGCTCGCGGTGCTGATCGGCCTGGTGCCGCGACTCGCACTCCCTGCGGCGGAGCCGTTCACGGCGCTCCCCGACGAGGCGCGCCGCTGGGCGGATGGGCTCGAGGACCAGTGGGAGCGAGCCGGATGCCCGTTCGAGAGAAGCATGGTCGACGCCGCCACCGACATGCTCCGCGACCTGGCCCATGGGGACGTCCCCTCCGTGCTGTTGCACCAGGACCTCCACGCGGACAACGTGCTCGCCGCTCAGCGCGAACCGTGGCTGGTCATCGATCCCAAGCCCCTCGTCGGTGACGCCGCCTTCGCGGTGGCCCCGATCGTGCGGGCGAATGAGCTCGGTCACTCGAGTGAGGCGGTCCTCGAGCGTCTCGACCGGCTCACCACCGAGCTGGGCCTCGACCGGCAGCGCGCTCGGGGGTGGGCAGTCGGGCAGACCCTCGCCTGGGCATTCGAAGGCGATCTCGTCATCCCCGAGCACGTTGAGACGACTCGGTGGCTCCTGCAGGCCGGCTGACCTTCTACGCTCCGACTGGATGTTCCCCGATTTCGACTATGCCGCTCGCCTCGATCGTGCTCGCGACCTGATGACGGAACAGGAAATCGACGTCCTGATGCTCTCGATCGGCGCCGACCTGCCCTACTTCTCGGGGTACGAGGCGATGCCCTTGGAGCGGCTCACCATGCTCGTGGTGCCCCGCGACGGTGAGGCGACGATGGTGGTGCCCAGGCTGGAGGCGCCGCGGATGGATCGGCGCGGCGGAGCGTTCAAGATCAGGCCGTGGGACGAGACCGAGGACCCCATCGGCATCGCGGCCGGCCTCGCCGGCAAGCGGTCCACCGCGGCGCTCGGCGATCCGACCTGGTCGGTGTTTCTCCTCGGCCTGCAGCAGGCGCTTCCCCGGGCGGCCTTCGTCTCGGCGACCCCCCTGACCAGGGAGCTGCGAATGCGCAAGGAGGCCGAAGAGGTTCGGTGGCTGCGATCGGCGGCGGAGGCCACCGACCGAGTCGTCACCCGCCTGGATGCCATCCGGTTCTCCGGGCGCACCGAGCGTGACATCTCGCGCCTGGTGGGCACGATGACCCTGGAGGAGGGCCACGACCTGGCGGCCTTCGCCATCGTGGCCTCGGGAGCGAATGCGGCATCGCCGCATCACGAGGCCGGCGACCGGGTGATCGGGACCGGCGAGACGATCGTCGTCGACTTCGGGGGACGTCACCGCGGGTACTGCTCGGACACGACCCGGACCTTCCACACCGGCGAGCCGTCAACTCAGGTGGCCGAGGCATTCTCGGTGCTGGAGGCGGCACAGGCGGCGGGAAGGACCGCGATCGCCCCGGGCGTGTCGGCAGAGGCGATCGATCGCGCCACCCGCGCGGTCATCGACGACGCGGGGTACGGCGACCGGTTCATCCATCGCACCGGCCACGGCATCGGTCTCGAGGTTCACGAGCACCCGTACATCGTCGAGGGCAACGACATGCCCCTCGAGGCGGGCATGGCGTTCTCGGTCGAACCCGGCATCTATCAGCCCGGTTCGTGGGGCATGCGGGTCGAGGACATCGTCGTGTGCGGGACCGATGGGGTGGACGAACTGAACCGTTCTCCGCGGAACCTCCACATCGTCGACTGAGAGGGTGCGCGGATAGGTCGCAGCTCCCATCACGTTCCGGTTTGCCGACAAGCCGGAACGTGATCCCGGGGCGAGCCTATCCGCGCACCCGCTGAGGTCATTCCGGCGGTCGGTAGCCTCTTCCCATGACCACCGAGCAGCTCGCCGTCGACACGATCCGCGTCCTCGCCATGGATGCCGTCCAACGGGCCCGCAGCGGGCATCCGGGCATGCCGATGGGCATGGCCGACATCGCCCTGGTCGTGTGGACCCGCCACCTGGTCGTCGACCCGAGTGCCCCGGGCTGGCCCGACCGTGACCGGTTCGTTCTCTCCAACGGCCACGGGTCGATGCTTCTCTACTCACTGTTGCACCTCTCCGGGTTCCCGATGACGATGGACGACATCCGCGCCTTCCGGCAGTGGGGCTCGTCGGCGCCCGGCCATCCCGAACGCGACCCGATCCGAGGAATCGAGATGACCACCGGGCCGCTGGGGCAGGGGTTCGGCACCGCGGTCGGCATGGCGATGGCCGAGGCTCACCTGCGGGCGGTGTTTGGCTCCGATCTCATGGATCACCGCACGTACGCTTTCGTGGGCGACGGCGATCTCATGGAAGGGATCTCGTCGGAGGCGGCATCCCTCGCCGGCCGGCTCGGCCTGGGGCGGTTGACCTGCCTCTACGACTCCAACGGCATTTCGATCGCCGGGCCCACCGACATCACCTTCCGCGAGGACGTGGCCGGGCGGTTCACCGCTCTCGGCTGGCAGGTGCTCGAGGCGGACGGCCACGACCGACCGGCGGTCGACGAGGCGGTGATCGCGGCGAAGGCCGACCCACGGCCGTCCCTCGTGGTATGCCACACCCACATCGCCTACGGGGCGCCGACCAAGCACGACACCGCCGACGCCCACGGTTCGCCGCTCGGCGATGCCGAGATCGCCGGCGCCAAGGCGGCGATGGGATGGACGCTGCCCCCCTTCGAGGTGCCGCCCGCGGTGTACGAGCTGTTCCACTCGGCGATGGCCCGGGGAGGTGCGGCGCGCCGGGCATGGGAGGCGCGTCGAGACGCCTGGTTGGCGGGGGACCCGTCACACCGGGCGCGCTGGGCCGCCCACTGGGAGCGGACCGCCATCACTTTGGGCAACCTGGGGTTCAAGCCGGGATCGTCGATGGCGACCAGAAAGGCCTCCGGGGTGGCGCTCAACGCCTTGGCGGCCCGCTCGCCGGCACTGATCGGGGGCGCGGCCGACCTCGAGCCGTCGACCAACACCCTCATCGATGACACGCCCGATTTCCAGGACGACCCCGCCGGCCGGAACATCCGGTTCGGGGTCAGAGAGCACGCCATGGCGGCGTCGGTGAACGGCATGGCCCTCCACGGGGGCCTGCGCCCATTCGGGGCCACCTTCCTCGTGTTCAACGACTACATGCGGCCGGCGACACGGCTCGCCGCCCTCATGGCGGCACCCAGCATCTTCGTGTACACCCACGACTCGGTGTTCCTCGGGGAGGACGGCCCGACCCACCAGCCGATCGAGCACCTCGCTTCGCTGCGTGCCATGCCCGGCATGTGGGTGGTCCGGCCCGCCGACGCCACCGAAACCGCCGAAGCGTGGGAAATGGCACTCGCCCGGTCCGATGGGCCCACCTGCATCGTGCTGACCCGCCAGGACCTCCCGGTGCTGGACCGTGTGGCCGGAGGGGTGCATCGCGGTGGGTACGTGCTGCGCGAAGGTCCCGACGGCGTCCTGGTAGCCACCGGATCGGAGGTTTGGGTGGCACTCGAGGCTGCCGCGTTGCTCGTGCGCCGCGGCATCGACCTTCGGGTGGTGTCGATGCCATGCTGGGAGGCGTTCTTCGCCCAGGACGATGCTTATCGGGCCGCCGTCCTCGGCGAGGGCATGCCCCGCGTCTCGTTGGAGGCCGCCGCCACGTTCGGGTGGGAACGCATCGTGGGCAGCGACGGGCTGGCGATCGGGATCGACCACTTCGGTGCGTCCGCCCCATGGCAGCGTCTTGCGGAGGAGTGGGGCTTCACACCCGCGGCGGTTGCCGACCGGGTGGAGTCCTGGCTGGCGGGGCGCTGATCGACCGATGTCGCTGGCGGAATCGGACGCCGGGCCCGAGAATGGTGGCGACGAAAGGACCGGCCATGGTCGATGAGGAGAGACGCGAGAAGCAGGACATCGCCGAGCTTGCCAGAGCCGCCGCCGATGCGGTCGCCAAGCTCGCCGTCGAGGTGGGTCGCTTGGTGATGGATGGCGTGAAGTCGGCGTGGGAGGCGGCCCGCAGGGCTGCGGACGAGGAGCGGGACGCAGACGACCGGCCCGCCGAGGATCCGGGGGTCTGAGAGGGTGCGCCTATCGGCGCATCCTGTGAGTCAATCGCGGCTGGCGTCGATGAAACCCTCCGACTCGAGGTGGAGGATGATCCGCTGTGCCGCCTCATCCGGGCTGACCTCGGTCGTGTCGATCACCAACTCGGCGTCGTTCGGCTCCTCGTAGGGATCGGAGATCCCGGTGAACACCGTGATGATCCCGGCGCGCGCCTTGGCATACAGGCCCTTGCGGTCGCGTTGCTCGCACACCTCCAACGGTGTCGACATGTGCACGAGGGTGAACCCGCCGAGAGGCTCGATGAGTTGGCGCACCTGTGAGCGGACTTCGGCATAGGGAGCGATCGGGGCGCAGATGGCAATGCCGCCACTCTTGGTGATCTCCGACGCGACGTAGCCGATCCGCAGGATGTTCAGGTCCCGGTGCTCCTTGGAGAATCCCAGCTCGGACGACAGGTTCTTGCGGACCAGGTCGCCGTCGAGCAGCGTGACCGGCCGGCCTCCCATCTCCAGCAGCTTCACCCGCAGGACGTTGGCCACCGTCGACTTCCCCGAGCCCGACAGGCCGCTGAAGAACACGGTGAAGCCCTGCCGGCTGCGAGGTGGATGGGTGCGACGCAACTCGTCGGCGACCGCCGGGAACGTGAACCACTCCGGGATCTCCCGGCCGTTCTGCAGGCGCTCGCGCAGCTCGGTCCCCGAGATGGACAGCGACCTGGTGCCCCCCGGGACCTCGTCGACCGGCGCATACGCATCGCTGTCGGGCAGGTAGACCATCATCTTGAAGTCGACCATGCCGACGCCGAGCTCGCCCTGGTGCGCAGCGAGCAGTTGTTGGGCGTCGTACGGGCCGTAGAAGGGCTTGCCCGACGAGTCGCTCCCCGGCCCGGCGTGGTCGCGGCCCACGATCAGGTGGGTGCACCCGTGGTTCTTCCGGATGATGGCGTGCCAGACGGCCTCGCGCGGCCCCGCCATTCGCATGGCCAGGGGGAGCAGGGCCAGTTCCGCGGTGTTCGCCGGATACCGCGACATGATCGCCTGGTAGGCACGGACCCGGGTGTAATGGTCCACGTCCCCGGGCTTCGTCATCCCGACCACCGGGTGCACCAGAAGGTTGGCCTCGACCTCCCGGGCCGCCCGCACGGTGAGCTCGAGGTGGGCGCGGTGCATCGGATTGCGGGTCTGGAAGGCGACGATCCGCCGCCAGCCGCGTTTGGCGAATCGGGTGCGCAGCTCCGCGGGAGTCATGCGAAGGGTCGTGAAGTCGTAGTGGTGGGGCGCAGCGACCTGCTCGATCCGGCCGCCCACGTAGCAGGGCAAGGTCTGGTCGAGCAGCTGAGCGACGCCGGGGTGTTCGCGGCTGGCCGTGGCGAAGACCCGGAGGGCCTCGTGTTCGCGATCCGGTTGCCACATGTCGTCGACGTACAGCACCGCCACCATCACCCCTTCATCGTCGCGCAAAGCCACCGTGGCTCCCGGGGTCAGCGAACGAGCCACGTCCTCGGCAACGTCGAGGGTGATCGGGATCGGCCAAAGGGTCCCGTCGGCGAGGCGCATCTCTTCGACGACCCGTTCGTAATCGGCCTTCCCGAGAAAGCCGGTGAGCGGCGAGAAGCCACCATTGCCGAGGAGCTCGAGATCGCACAGCTGGCGGGCGGTGAGATCCAGCGAGGGCCAGTCCCGGCTCTGCTGCTTCAATCCGGCTGCCCGCTGCGGGCTCACCTGCAGGTCGACGAGGCTGCCGCCGTGCGGCGCGATGAGACTGTCGGTCATGTCAGTTCCTCTGAGTGGGCGGGTATCGGATCCGCGCAGTCACGAGGCGATGACTGCCGGGTCGATCGGGGAGTGTACCGCTGTCTAAGTCCGCCTCCCGCGGCCGGGAGGCGATCGCTGGCGAGGCACTACCGACGCGCGCCGACCCTTCCAGGGAATCGCCCGCTTCCTAGACTCCCCCGGCCGTGGACCTCTCACCCGCGATCGTGCTCGCCACCTGGGCCGCCGGCCTCGCCGGCGCGCTGGCGGTCGTCGCCAGGTGGCGGGTGGTCGGCCCCGGGTTCACCTGGCTGGGAGCGGGGGTCACGTTGCTGGCGGGCGTCCCCGCCGCGGCCGCGATGAGGAACGTGTGGGCATGGATCGGCTGCGGCCTGTGCGCCGTCGTGGCCTCTGGCGCCCGGCGTGAAGCGATGGTGGCGGCTCTCGCCGGTGCGGCAGCGGCCTGCTTTGTCGTGGCCGCCGCCTCCGACGGCGCGCCGGTTGCCGTCGTGAGCGGTGCAGTGCTCCTCGGCGGGGTGACCGGCGAGATGATGCTCGGCCACTGGTACCTGGTCGATCCCCGGCTGCCGCGGCGGACGCTGCGCACGCTCGACGCGATCGCGGGGATTGGGGCGGTGGCCGACTTCGCCGTACTGGCCGGCTCAGGCGCGATTCCCTGGACCGGCTCCGACGCGGTGATCGGGGCCGGGTTCGTCCTGCTGGCGGTGACCACGGTGGTACTGATGGCCGCCGTGTGGTTCGCATTGGGCGAGCGGGGATACGCCGGCGTGATGGCCGCCACCGGTCTTTCCTACCTGGCGGTCCTCACCGCCATCGGGAGCGCGGTGCTCGGCCGGATCCTGGCCGCCTGAGCCGTACCCTCGGCCGACGTCCGTACAATCCCGACCCGTGAAGATCTACACGCGGCGGGGCGACGACGGCTCGACCGGCTTGTTCCACGGAGGACGGGTCTCCAAGGACGATCCCGGGCCCGAGGCGTACGGGACCGTCGACGAGGCTGTCTCCGCCCTGGGAGTGGCGCGGGCTGCCGCCACGGGGGCGCTCCAGGATCGCATCCTGGAGGTGCAGCGGGAGCTGTTCGTGGCTGCCGCCGAGTTGGCGACCACCCCGGACAAGCGGGGCATGCTCACCGCCGGCACCAGCCTGGTGACCGGAGAGATGGTCGCCCGGCTCGAAGAACGCATCGATCTCGTCGAGGCCGAGACGGGTTTGCCAACCGAGTTCGTCGTTCCCGGAGGTTCCCCGGCGGCGGCCGCCCTCGATCTGGCGCGTTCGATCACCCGGAGGGCCGAGCGGAGGGCGGTGACCCACGTGCGGGCCGGGGGCGTGGAGGACTCCTTCGTCGTGCCCTACCTCAACCGACTTGCCGACTATCTGTACGTGCTGGCACGCTCCGCCGAGGCGACGTGGGTGCCCAGCCGGAGGGAGGAGCCGTGATTGGATTCCGGGGCAACCTGGCGGGGGAGGAGGCCGCCGCCGGCATCGCCGTCGGGGTTACCGAGGGTCGGGGGCTGGATGGATCGGGACGCTGGCTCGTCGAGCACCTCCCGTGGCTCGAGCGGCACCTCGACGACGCCGAGTTCACCGGCAAGAGCGGCCAGATCGTGGTGGT
>JAZDHM010000316.1:0-3113 GCA_043805935.1 Actinomycetota bacterium | reverse complement strand
CTCTCGTAGTGGGTCAGCAGAGCCCTGTGTCGTGCGCCACGCGCGGTGATTCACACACAGCGCGCCGCCGTGATCGGACTCGAGACGAGTAGAGGCTTAGGACGGGGCTGGGCGCTTTTTCGCCGCATGTCTTTACCCGTTTCCAGTTTCCAGTTGCCAGGTGCCAGCAACAAGACAGGGAGTTGCACTTCCGCTTCTGTAGGTCGACCTGGTGTCTGGCGTCTTCCCGCCATCTGCCATCATCAGCGGGTGCCCGTCCCCCTGTCCGACCTCCTCGCCTCCATCCGCGCCGCGGTACGCGCCGCCTGCTCACTGTGTCTGGCCGTCGGCGATCCCGAGCGGCTGGAGAAGAAGGGCCGCGAACCGGTGACCCTCGCCGACTACGGCTCGCAGGCGATCCTCCTGCGGGCGGCCGCACTCGGGTTCCCCGAAGACCGCGTCGTCGCCGAGGAGGGCTCGGCACAGCTGCTCGCCGCGGCTGGCGCCGACGGCATCGCCGAGATCGCCGGCCTGGTCGGCGCCGCGCTCGGGCAGCGGTGCACCTCCGACGACGTCGTGGGATGGATCGATCGCGAAGGCGGGACCGGCTCCCGAACCTGGGCGGTGGATCCGATCGACGGGACCAAGGGGTTTCTGCGCGGCGACCAGTTTGCCGTCGCGGTCGGCATCCTCGACTACGGGGTCCCGGTTGCGGGGGTCCTGGGATGCCCGCGGTTCGAGATCGGCGGAGCCACCGGTGTGGTCCTGTGGGGCGGCCCGTCGATCGGCGCCTTTGTTGAGCCCCTGATCGGAGGTTCCGGGACTCGGGTGGCAGTGTCGGAAGTGGCCGGTCCCGAGGGGACCCGGGTGCTGGGGAGCGTCGAGGTGGCCCATGGGGATCCGGCGCTGGTGCGCGAGGTGATCGACCGCGTCGGGCTGGGCGGGGGCTGGGTCCGCATCGACAGCCAGGTGAAGTACGCCGCGGTCGCCGCGGGCATGGCCGAGGTGTACCTGCGGCCGAGGAGCCGGGAGGACTGGCGGGAACGGATCTGGGACCACGCCGCCGGGGTGGCGATCGTCGAAGGTGCTGGCGGCCGGGTCACCGATCTCGACGGAAAGCCGCTCGATTTCACCTTCGGCCCCACCCTGGCGCAGAACCGGGGGGTGCTCGTCACCAACGGGCGGGTCCACGACCTGGTCCTGGAGGCGCTCCGCCTGGGCTGACGCCGCGATGCCGCCCCACCCCGCGTCGATCGGGCGACGTCAGGTTTCGGCTGCTCAACATGGACGATCTCGGCGGGATGGTCGGCGTGCTCAACCGGTCGAAGGTCGCCGATGGCTTGAGCGTCACGACACTGTCGAGTCCATGACGGTGGCGAACAGCAATCTCACCAACTGCGACCCGGCGACCGATGTCCTCATCGCCGAGCCGTTTGCCTGACGGTCAGCTCATGTCGACCGGGGCGAATGCCGGGTAGCCGGTCGGGGCGCGCCACGTCAGGTTCGACTGTTCCGAACCGTCCCAGCGCATGATCCACACGCTCGTGCCCCCCTGGCGGGTGCTCTGGAATGCAATCAGTTCGCCGTCGCGCGACCACGCGGGGTACTCGTCGTCGGCGGGATGGTCGGTGAGCGGCACCTGTCCTGAGCCGTCGGCGTTCATCACCCAGATGTCGAAGTTTCCGGAGCGATCGGAGCTGAACAGGATCTCCGAGCCATCGGGAGACCAGGCCGGATCGCCGTCGAACCCCGGGTCGGTGGTCAGCCGCCGGACGTTGCTGCCGTCGGCATTCATGACGTAGACGTCGCTGTTGCCGTCAACCCTCCTGCGGAATGCCAACTCGGTGCCGTCCGGCGACCACGACGGCGACGAGTCGCGATCAGCGAAGTCGGTGATACGGGTCACTGTCCCGTCCCCATCGAAGTCGATCGAGTAGATCTCGAACTCCTCGGCGTCGCGATCGGAGATGAAGGCGAGCTTGGTCCCGACCGGACCGAGCACCGGGCGGTCATCCTGGCCGGCGGCCTCGAGCAACGGCGCCACACCGAGCCCATCGGTCGACACGAGGTATATGTCACCGTCGCCTCCTGGCCCGGTGGCTGCGTAGGCGATGCCGCTGCCGTCGGGTGCCCACGAGGGCTGCGAGAGCACCTCGGTCCCGGCCGGTCCGGTCAGATTCGTGACGAGCTCGCCGGTGGATCCGTCCACCAGCCAGATGTCGGCCACGCCGTTCGTCTCCGCCAGCACGGCCAGGGTTTCGCCGGGAGCGGTGAGCCCGCCACTGGCGGCAGTGCCGACGAGCGGTTCCGATCCGTAGAGACCGCAGACCGCCCAATCGACGCCGTTCTCCCAGTCGGTGGCGTCGGGGAAGATCTGAAAGCCGAAGAGCCCGCTCTCGTCGATCGAGTGGTTGAGGAAGGCCTGGTACTCGTCCCCACACAACTCGAGGGACTCCGGGCCGACGGCGTCGTCGCCCGGATAGCCGCCGTCGGCGCCGGGGGTGAGGGTGACGAACGCCACCGCCTCGTTGTCGTGTGGCGACGGGCAGGGCACGACATCGACCGGGACGGAGAAGTCCATGCCACCCCCGGTGGCGGTGTCATCGAAGCAGTCACCCGCGTGCAGGCCCTCGAACCAGGTGCCGGCTCCGGCAGCGATGGTGGTCGTAGTCGTGGTCGGGGCCGTGGTAGTGGTGGTCGCCGTCGTCGTCACGGTGGTCGTGGTCGACCCTGCACCACCGTCACCGCCGCATGCGGCGAGGATCACGATCAGGCCGGCGAGCGCACCGGTTCGACGCATCGGGTTCTCCTGGGATCGGAAGCGGAGGAGCATACTCGGCCGGCACCATCGAGGCAGGCGTCTCTCGAGGCGCCTCCAGCGCCGGAGGCAGATCATTCGATCTCCCCTGGACCCGCCGACGATTTGGCTGGCGGCCGGGTACCTTTGTGCCGGGCGCGGCGCGGGGCCGGCCGACACGAGGGGAGGGGACCATGGAGGACATCGAGTTTTCACCCGTACAGCACAAGACCTGGGCCGAGCTGTACCGGCGACAAGTCCCCCGGGTGCGCGCCCATGCCTCCTCGCATTACCTCGCCGGCTTCGACCTCCTGGACCTCCCCGCCGAATCGGTGCC
>JAZDHM010000315.1:0-10665 GCA_043805935.1 Actinomycetota bacterium | reverse complement strand
AACGACGAGCATGCCGACGGGCGCGACGTGTCGTGGCTCTGGGATGCTCGCGTCGAGGACTTGGCGGCAACGCGGCACCGGTTCGGTGCGGGAGGGGTGCGGTCGGCCGACATGGCCCTGCGGTTCAAGTACGCCGGCGTCGAGGCGTGGAACGAGCCCGACTTCGCCCGCGCGTTGAATCGGGCCGTGGAGGAAGCCGTCGAGGGTGAGACGGTGTATGTGGTCCCGACCTACACGGCGATGCTGCGTTTCCTCGAACTACTGCTGCCGGGCGTCAAGAGATCGGACGCGTGGTCGTGAACCCGGTCGTGATCGTCCACCTGTACGGACGGGAGATGAACATCTACGGTGACACCGGCAACGTCCTCGCGCTGCGCCGACGCCTGGAGTGGCGCGGGATACTCGTACGGGTTGACCGGGTGAACGTAGGAGACCCCTACGACCTGCGCGCCGCCGACGTCGTGGTGGCGGGGGGCGGTGAAGACTCGGCGCAGATGGCGATCGGCGGAGACCTGCTCGAACGCGGCCCCAATGCCCGCGCCGCGGTGAGCGACGGCGTCGTCTTCCTGACCGTGTGCGGCACCTACCAGCTGTTCTGCAGGCGGTTCGTCACCGCAGCTGGGACCGAGATCCCCGGGATCGGCGTCTTTGACGCTGAGACGATCGGCGGCGGCACGCGGATGATCGGCAACATCGTCGTGGACTCGCCCTGGGACCGCCTGGTCGGCTTCGAGAACCACAGCGGCCGCACCATGCTCGCCCCCGGTCAGGCGTCACTGGGCCGCGTGACCAGGGGGTACGGCAACAACGACACGTCCCCCGAGGAGGGGGCGGTCACCGTGAACTGCTTCGGCACCTACCTCCACGGTTCGGTCCTTCCCAAGAACCCGGCGTTCGCCGACGAGCTGCTCCGAAGGGCGCTCGCCCGGCGGGGCGAGACCGAAGCCCTCGTCCTCCTCGACGATCGCGTGGAACTGGCGGCGGCGCAGGCCGCGTCCACCCGCCCCTAGCGCGGCTGAAGGTGGAGCACCGCCTCGTCCGGCCGGTCGACGGCCACGGCGAACTCGACACCGTCGGGCCGGGTCCGCAGCAGGTACATCGCCTCGATGTTCACGTCGGCGTCGGCGAGGCGGTGCGCCATCGTGGCCACCGCCGCCGGGCCGGCCGAGAGGTGGGTGGTGAGGATCGGCCGTTCCTCGAACATCATGTCGGCACGGGTGAGTATCGCCCTGACCGTGGCCTCATCCTCGGCGACGATGTGGACGATGCCGAGCTCCCCGATCCCGAAGGCGGCGAGCGCCTCGATGTGGACCCCCGCCGCGGCGATGTGCTCGGTCAGCGCCGCCAGCATCCCCGGCCGGTTGGCGAGCTGAACGGTGAATTCGGTCATGACGTCAATGTACGCCGCCCGGGGCCGCGAAGTCAGGCCGTTCGACCCGGGACACTCGAAAGACGGCCCTCCGTGACGCCCATCCCAGGGACCGCTCGACGGACGGTCGCTCGCCTCAGGCCGTGTCCGTGGCGTCGGATGCCGCGGCGCTCACTGATCGGTGTCTTCGACGCGGGGCGGGGAGGGGACGACGAGCACCGGGCGCCCCGCTTCCCGCACCACGCGGGTCGACACGCTCTCCCACGCCGTCTCGTCGAAGAGGTGCTTGGTGGCGCCCAGCACGATGAGGTGGGCGTCGAGGTCGTCGGCTGCGGCGATGATCGTCGCCGCCGGGTCCTCGCCCTCGAGGAACAGGACTTCGGCGTCGACCCCGTGGGCGGCGAGCGCGGCGAGCATCGGCTCGGTGAGACGTCCCCCTCGCTCCTCGACGTAGCGAGCGATGAGGGCGTCTTCCTCCGTGGTCCACGCTGGTGAGCCCTCGGTCAGCGGGTGCCACTGCTCGGAGCGGATCTCATCCAGAAAGGACCGGGGAACCTCGATCACGGTGGTCACGAACACCTTGCCGTCGTCACCGGCGAGCCGTTCGGTGAAGCGGGCGACCGGTTCCGGGCTGAGCACGCCTGCCGTGGCGATGACGATGCGCACGGCATGAGGTTATCGGCGGCGCACCCGGTACGCTCGGAGACGACCGCGAGGGGAGCCAGATCGTGCCTGCCGATGAGATCGTCAATCGTGTGCTCTGGGCCATCCCCAACCTGTTGTGCCTGATCGGATCGCGGTCGGGCGACGCCATGAACGCGATGACGGCGTCGTGGGTGACCCAGGTCGCCATGGCCCCTGTCCTGGTCGGTGCCTCGATCGATGCCACGTCGGAGACCCACCGGCTGATCACGGAGGGCGGAGCCTTCTCGGTGAACCTGTGGGATCGCTCCGACTCCCGGGTGTTCGTGAAGTTCTCCAAACCGGCGACGCGTGAAGGAGACTCGCTCAACGGGCGCCCATTCCGCGTGGGCGCCACCGGCGTGCCGGTCTTCGAGGAGGCGGTGGCGTTCATCGAATGCCGGGTCGTCCAGGCCGTGCCGCTCGGATCGCACACCCTGTTCGTCGGCGAGGTTGTGGAGTGCGGGTTTCGGCCCGGTGCCGAGGACACGCCCATCGCCCGGATCGAAGACACGCGCATGAGGTACGGCGGCGTGCTGCGGGGCCGGTGAGCGGCGCTCGACCTCAGCGCCCGGCGCGTGGCCACTCGGCGGCGGGCAGACTCGACAGGGGCCCGTCTTCGGCGAGCCACGGCCACAGGCGCCGGCGCCAACCGGCAACCGTCCGGCGGTGGTCACCGGCGGCGAGGCCGGCGACGACGAGGAAGGTGGCGCCCGTCATCTCCAGCAGACTGCAGGCGAAGGCGACGTCCGCCCCCGGACCGTAGAAGCCGGTGAGCGGAGCGGCAATCGTGGCGCCCAGCGACGCCAGGATATAGGCCACGACCCGATGCTCGGTGACCAGGACCCGGTTCTCCGCCCATCGGCGCGTCCGGATCACCAGCAGCAGCGTCAGACCGGCGACCAGGCTCAGGATGATCGTGGCATGGAGCCAGCTCATCCCGAGGCGCTCGGCCCAGATCGAGGTCAGGGATCCGAGGTCGTCGAGCGAGCGGATGCGGACCCCGTCCACCACGAACCCCTGCGCACCGAGGATCCCGGTGAAGTAGCGCAGCTCGTCGAGGATTCCCCATCCGGCAATGGCGGGGATGAGTAGACGAAAGCGGGATTCGACGGGAGAGCGTCGCATCGCCCACAGCCCGACGGCCAACGCCGCGGCGAGCGCGCCGGAGGTGATCCAGTCGACGAGGCCGTACCGTCCTCCTAGCCACCGGCGCAGCTCGGGAGCGGCGGCGTAGGTGACGGCGAGTGCGATCGACAGGGCGGCGAACACCGACGAGAACGCCGCCGTGACGTCGGCGACGGGGACGGTGGTGCGCCCGCCTCTGGCGGAGGGTCGGGTCAGCGTCCGGGGGGCCCTCAGCGGAGCGGCCGGCGGAGTGCCCACTGGACCTCGAGGCGTTGTGATCGGCGCATCGGGAGGCCCGGGTGCGACCAGATGTATTCCGCGATTCGATCTCCGGGGACCACTCCGAGGCGATCGAGTTGGTGGCGGTCGGCGTGGAGGGTGCTGACGAGGATCGGATAGGCGAACACGGGTCCTCCGAGCTCGCTCCGCAGGCGGCTGGCCGCCATGAGGGCGTCCTTGACCGTCGTGGTCACTCGGCACCCCTCGCGGTAGATGCCGTCGGGGCCGATCGAGGCCGGACGCGGGTCGGGGTCGACATTGACCGTGAACAGGCCGTTGGGCCCCACCACCACATGGTCGACCACGACGCCTCCGATCACGACGGCGTCGATCACCGACCATTCCGACGGTAGGCGGTCGAATCCAGCGGGATGGGGCGCGGTAGGCGTGGCCAGCAGCACGTCGCTCGTCCACGGCGCCCGAAGCGCGATCACCTCGGCCATGGACTAGCCATCGGTCTGCCGGGCCGGGCTCTTGAGGCATGGTGCCGGCGGTACCCTTGGGGCCCGATGGAGGCTCCCGTGCGCATCGAGGTGGGGTCGGACGCCATCGATCTCGTCTGGCCGGACGGCTCGTCGGCCAGCCTCGATGCCGTCGCCCTCCGCCGCGCCTGCCCCTACGCCGCCTGCAAGAGCGCCCCGACGGGTTCGGTCGCAGTGGCCGGCATTGCCGAGGCTCGCATTGTCGGCGACTACGCCCTGGGGATCACCTTCTCTCCCGACGGGCATGGCACCGGAATCTTCTCCTACGACCTCCTCAGGTCGCTGAGCGACGCGGCATGACCGCCCGATTCCCCGAGACGCCGATGGCGACGCTCGATGCCGCCGCCGCCACCCTCGCCGGCAGGGCCCGGGCGTGGGTCGAGGTACCCCTGCGGGAGAAGGTCGGCCATCTGCGGGAGGTGATGAGCAGGTTCGGCGAGGTATCGGCGGACTTGGTGCGCGATGCGCTGGCGGCAAAGGGGGTCGATCGGTCCTACGCCGGGGAGGACTGGGTGTCCGGCCCGCTCAGCGTGCTGCGCACTGCCCGCTTCCTCGCCGCCACCCTCGAAGGCATCGATCGCACCGGCCGGGTGCCGCTGCCCGACGGGGCGATCCGAGAGCGGCCGGATGGGCAGGTCGCGGTGGATGTGATGCCGGGTGACGGATGGGACCGGATCCAGTATCCGCGCTGGCGCGCCGAGGTGCGGATGGAGCCGGCGGTCGGCTACGCCGAGGCCAGGCACCACCTCGGGGGGATCCATACCAAGCCGGACACGGCGACGGCGGCGGTGGCGGTAGTGCTCGGCGCCGGGAACGTGGCGAGCATCGGCCCCCTCGATCTGATCCACAAGCTGTTCGTCGAGGGGCATGTCGCCATCCTCAAGTTCAACCCGGTCAATGAATACGTCGGGCCCCACGTCGAGCACGCCTTCACCCGCCTGGTCGACGCCGGGTTCGTGAGGTTCGCATACGGCGGGCCATCTGTGGGCGATCACCTGGTGCATCATCCGTCCGTCGACGAGGTGCACCTCACCGGCTCGGAGCACACCTACAACGCCATCGTGTTTGGCCCGGGTGCCGGAGGTGCCACCCGCCGCGCCCGCGGCGAGCCGTTGCTCCGCAAGCGGATCACCGCCGAGCTGGGCAACGTCAGCCCGGTGATCGTCGTGCCCGGAGGGTGGAAGGAGCGCGATGTCGCCTATCAGGCCGAACACGTCGTCACCCAGGTGGTGCAGAACGCCGGGTACAACTGCAACGCGGCCAAGGTGATCGTGCTGCCGCAGCGCTGGCCGCAGCGCGGCGCATTCCTCGACGCCGTCGAGGCGCTGCTCGCTGCTCGTCCGGAGCGGCCTTCCTACTACCCGGGGACCGAGCAGCGCTTCGCGCGTGCCGCCGCGGGCGCTGCCAGCGTGCGGGTGTTCGGCACCGCCCGTCCGGGAGTCATCCCCCCGGCGATCATCGAGGACCTCGATCCGCGAGAGCCGTCGCCCGCTTTCACCGAGGAGGCGTTCTGTCAGGTGGTCGCCACGACCAGCCTCCCCGGTGACGATCCCGCCGAGTACCTCGATCGCGCCGTCGCCTTCTGCAATGAACGGCTCCGGGGAAGCCTGAACGCCACCCTGCTGATCGACACTGCCACCGGGCGGTCGCTGGGACCGGCGCTGGCGCGGGCGGTGTCGGCGCTGCGATACGGGGCAGTGGGCGTCAACCTCTGGGCGGCGGCTGCATTCCCGCTCGGGGTGACCCCGTGGGGGGCATTTCCTGGTAACCCACCGAGCGACATCCAGAGTGGATCCGGCTTCGTCCACAACGCCCGATTGGTCGACCGACCGGAGAAGACCGTGATGAGCGCACCCTTCCTGCAGTATCCCAAGCCGCCGTGGTCGGTGTTTCATCGCCACTCGGCAGAGGCGCTGGAGCGCGCCGCTGCCTTCGAGGCCGGTCCCGGGCCGATCCGTCTGCTCAGGCTGCTCGGCTCCGCCCTGCGTCCCTGACACTCAGTTGCGGACGGCGAGTCCCTTGTAGGAGCGGACGAACCCGGTGTCGAGCAGCATCCGGCCGAGCGGGGTGTCGCCTGCTGGGGTCCCGTTGACCACGGTGACGACCATGCGCCGCATCCGGCGCGAGGCGAGCCCGTGGATCGCCAGGGCCGTGCGGCTGAGCGCGTCGGGGTCCTCGGTGAACGTCAGCACGGTCCTTCCACCCCGCTCGATGAAGGCGGCCGCCCGCCCGTCGACGGTCACGACGTATGCCCCGGCGGACCGAGAGGAGCGGCCATCGTGGTCTGGCCAGGGGAGCGAGGCACCGTAGAGGTTGGCGGGGTCGGCGGCGGCGAGCACCATGGCCGGGCCGCTGCGCTCTCCGGCGCGCAGGCGATCGACCGCCCCGGGCAGGGCGAACTGGGAACCGCCCAACCCTTCCACGAAGTAGCCGCGTCGTACCCGGCCTGCCTCCTCGAGTGCTCCGAGGACCGGGTAGAGGCCGGAGAATCCGCCGGGCACACCCTCGGCCAGCACCGCGTCCCGGACGACGATGCCGTGACGCTCGAGCATCTGCTCGGCTCGAGCGGCTTGGGTCTCGGTGGCGCCGAGGGGCGTGGAGAGCAGGTCGGCCACCAGGGACCACCGGCCCGAGCCCGCCGGGGGCCCGGACTGGCCCGGAAGGCTTGGGGCGCGGGCCCCGACCTTGCGGACCCTGCCCCACAGGAAGGCGCGCAACGGGGCGAGCGTGTCGTTGGTCACTTCGCCCGCCCACACCAGGTCCCACAGGGCGGCGAGGGTGTCGTCGGGGTCTCCGCCACCGGCGGCGTCGTACAGGTCGCGGAAGAACGAGGCCCCGCGTTGCGTCAGGTGGGACCGGATCTTGTCGTGCACCTGTCCCTCGGGCCGCAGCAGTTCGAGAGGCCACGACAGCGACCCGACGCGCTCACGGAGGTACAGGGCGACTCGGCCGTCCCGCCCACCGAGGGCACCGCGCCCCACCCATACGACCTCGCCGGAGGCAGTCACCGAATCGAGGAGGTCGGGGGTGTACTCCATCCGAGACACGAGGACGTCGCTCTCGAGGATCGACGCCGGCATGGCGGCCCCCTGGATCCTGCGGATCACATCGATGAGCCGCGACGGAGATGCGCCGCCTCCATCGATCTCGTGCCAGCCGAGCGCGAATCGGGCGAAGGCGGCATGGTCGACGGCCTCGACCTCACGCCGCAGCACCGCCAGGGATCGGCGCCGGAGGCGTCCGAGCACGTCGACGTCCACCCACTCCCGGTCGTGGCCGCCCGGCCGGAAGGCCCCCCTGGTGAGGCGGCCGCGCTGTTCGATGTTCTCGAGGGCCGCCGCGACCGGGCCGATCGGGAGGCCGAGGTCGGCCGCGGCCTGGTCTGAGGTGAAGGGCCCATGGGTTCGGGCGTAGCGGGACACGACGTCGCCCACCGGGTCGGCCACGGGTTCGAGCAGGGCCTCGGGGATCCCGCGCGGGATCTGCACGCCGAGCGCGTCGCGCAGCCGGGCGGCGTCCTCGACCGCCATCCACTTACGCGCTCCGGCGTGATTGACGGCGGCGATCCGGCGTGCGGACTCCAGGTCGTCCAGCACCGTGGCCGCGTTGGACGGGTCGGCGCTGCGGGCCGCCACCTCCTCGGTGGTGAGGGGCCCCAGGTGGTGCAGGAGGTCGGTGGTGGCATCGGGACCGGAGACCCGGGTGGTCGCCGCCAGCCGCTGGAGCTCGGCCTCGACTTCGGCCACAACGTCAGGGTCGAGCAGGTCGCGCAAAGCCGGCTCCCCGAGCAGCTCCTGGAGGAGTCCCCGGTCGATGGTGAGGGCCATGGCGCGGCGTTCGGCCAGGGGCGCGTCGTATTCGTACATGAACGAGGCGACGAAGTCGAAGGTGAGCGAAGACGAGAAGGGACTGGGCCCGTGGGTATCGACCGCCGCCACCCGGATCCGCCGCGCGGCGACGTCGGCGAGGATCGCTTCGAGGGCCGGGAGGTCGAAGTGCTCTTGGAGGACCTCCCGGTACGCCTCCAGCACGATCGGGAACGCCGGGTAGCGGCGGGCCGCGTCGAGCAGGCTGGTGGAGCGCCTGCGCTGCAGCCACAGCGGCGTGCGCTTGCCCGGCCGACGGCGGGGCAGGAGCAATGCCCGTCCCGCCGCCTCGCGGAACCTCCCGGAGAAGACCGCGCTCCCCCCCACCTCGGCGAGGACCAGCGGCCCCACCTCTCCGGGCTCGAGGATCACTTCGTGGGGGTCGGGGGTTTGATCGGCGTCGGGGAAGCGAAGGATGAACCCGTCGTCCGACCACACCGCGTCCACCTCGATGCCGTGGCGGTCGCGCAGGGCCCGGGCTGCAGCCAGCGCCCAGGGCGCGTGCACGCGCGCGCCGAGGGGGGAGAGGAGGACGAGCCGCCAGTCGCCGATCTCGTCGCGGAATCGCTCCAGGACGATGGTGCGATCCGATGGCAGGGTGCCGGTGGCTTCGCGCTGTTCGGCGAGGAAGCGCACGAGGTTGGCGGCGGCTCGCCGATCGAGCCGGTACCGGGTCTGCAGGACGTCGATCGCCGGGCCCTCCTCGAGCGCGCCCAACTCCCTGATGAACGCCCCCAGGGCGCGTCCGGTCTCGACGGGCCGTCCTGGTGTGTCCCCATGCCAGAAGGGGACCCTGCCTGACTGCTCGCCGGGAGCGGGCACGACCTCGACCCGGTCGTTGGTGATCCCGGTCACCTTCCAGGCCGACGATCCCAGGACGAACACGTCACCGATGCGGCTCTCGTACACCATTTCCTCGTCGAGTTCGCCCACCCGTCCGCCCTCGGGCAGCACCACCGGGTAGAGGCCGCGGTCGGGGATGGTCCCGGCGTTGGTGACGGCCAGCAGCCGGGCGTTGCCCCGTGGGCTGAGCGTGCCGTCGATCCTGTCCCAGGTGATCCTCGGGCGGAGCTCGGCGAAGTCGTCGGACGGATACCGCCCGGCGAGCATGTCGAGCACCGCCTCGTACGCCTGGCGGCTCAGATCGCGGTACGGCATCGCCCGTCGGACCATGTCGAAAAGGTCGTCGGCGGTGCGCTGGTTGGTCGCCACCGCCGCCACGATCTGCTGGGCGAGCACGTCCAGGGGGTTGGCAGGGACGGTGGTCTGTTCGATGAGGCCGTGGCGCATCCTGTCGACGACGAGCGTCGTCTCCAGCAGGTCGCCGCGATGCTTGGGGTAGACCCGCGCCTTGCTCGCCGCACCCACCTGATGGCCGGCTCGGCCCACCCGCTGCAGGCCGCGGCTGACGGTGGTGGGAGACTCGACCAGCACCACCATGTCCACGGCGGCCATGTCGATGCCCAGCTCGAGCGAAGACGTTGCCACCACGCACCGCAGGGTCCCCGACTTGAGGGCATCCTCGATCTCGACGCGCTGGCTGCGCGAGACCGACCCATGGTGTGCCCGGGCGATCTCCTCACCGGCGAGCTCGTTGAGGGCCGCGGCCATGCGCTCGACCAGCCCCCGGCTGTTGGCGAACACGATCGTGCTCCGGTGGGCCATGACGACGTCGAGGATCTCGGGGTACACCGCCGGCCAGATCGACCGGGCCGGCAGCCCGTCGTTGTCGGTGGTGTCGGGACGGGTCATGTCCTCGACGGGCACGACGATGTCGACTTCGACTTGCCGATCGGAAGGCACGTCGACGATGGTCACCGGGCGGGCCCGCCACTGTCCGTCCTCGATGGTCCCCCCGCCGAGGAAGGCGGCGATCGTCTCCAGCGGACGCTGGGTGGCGCTCAGGCCGATCCGCTGCGGTGTGGACCCGACCACCTCCTCGAGGCGCTCCAGCGTCAGGGCGAGGTGCGAGCCCCGCTTGGAGCCGGCCACCGAGTGGATCTCGTCCACGATCACGCAGCGGACCGGCGCGAGGATCTCCCGAGCCGTCGAAGTGAGCATCAGGTACAGGCTCTCCGGAGTGGTGATGAGCAGGTCGGGCGGATGGCGCAGCATCCGCCGCCGTTCCTCGGCCGGCGTGTCGCCGGTGCGGATGGCCGTGGTGATGGCAGGCACCGCGATGCCGAGACGGGCGGCGGCGTTGGCGATCCCCCGCAGCGGAGCCCGAAGATTGCGTTCGATGTCGTAGGCCAGCGCCTTGAGCGGCGACACGTACAGGACGCGGCAGCGGGCGCGCTCGGCGGGTGTCGGCTCGGCGAAGAGCCGGTCGAGGGCGAAGAGAAAGGCGGCGAGCGTCTTGCCGGACCCGGTCGGGGCATGGATGAGGGTGTTGTCACCGCCGGCGATCGCCGCCCACCCCGCCTCCTGGGCGGGGGTCGGAGACTCGAACGTGGCTTCGAACCACGTGCGCGTCGCGGCACGAAACAGGTCGAGGGACGTCATCGCGGGCAATGTACCCGGGGCGAGCGACATGCCAACATGCCCCGGTGCGACGTCCCGAAAGCCGCGCCTGGCTCTACACCGCGTTCGTGGTCGCGCTGTGGGCCGTGATCCTTCCCGGGCTGCTCACGCGTGATGGAGGCGGGCGATTCTCCCTCGAGTGGCGCTCGTGGCCTCTGGTGGTCGCCGGGGCGATTCTGCTGGTCGGAGGCACCGCCCTGGTGTTCTATCCGGCACGCCGCCTGGCCGACGCCGGGGCCGGGCTCATGGGCACCCGCCCGGGGCCAGCGCTCGTCACCGACGGGGTGTACGGGCGCGTGCGCAACCCGGTCGACATCGGCGCCACCGCCATCGCCTGCAC
>JAZDHM010000314.1:0-2162 GCA_043805935.1 Actinomycetota bacterium | reverse complement strand
GCTGGTGGCTGGCAGCTGGACTTCTACACGTCCCGGATGCCGTCGATGGTCAGCCAGACCCCGACCACGACGAGCGCCGCCGACAGGATTCGGCCGAACCACACCAGGACCCGGCGGGTCACGTGGCCGTGCACTGGTGCCAGCGCGAACACTGCCGCCACCGCCGCCGCGGCCGACCACGACGTGGCGGCCACCCCGTTGCCGGCGCCGGCGGTGAGGGCCAGCACGATCACCTCGGGACCGAGGAGGCGCGGGTACCACACCGGCCACACCCCTGCCCGCCATCCGCCGAGCTCGGGCTCTGCCGACGGCACCGCCACGACGAAGGCATACCCGCCGGCGAGCACCGCCACGAACCCGGCGGCGATCTTGAACGTCTCCGGCGTTATCTGCAGCGTCCTCAGCACCGGACCCGACCACCACGCCAGGGCGACCACCGACGCCACCGCCAGTGCCCCTCCGACCAGCAGCGGCACCGCCCTTCCCCGCCCCTCCGAGGTCTCGGGCAAAGCCCCCCGGGTTCGGAAGGGGTTGACGGCGGCGGCGAATGCCACCACGAGCAGGGCGCCGGTCATCCCCCCACCTCCCGTGCCTCGAGCACCGGCAGCGCCTCCAATAGAGCCGTGATCGTGTGTTGCTGGTCGTCCATCTGCGTGTGCCCCCGGTAGAACCAGGCTCCCTCTTCGAGGTCGGGCCGGGCCGCCTGGGCGGCCTCCTGCGGCGTGACCTGACGATCCACCATCAGCCCGACGGCGCAGGCTATCCGGTCGTCGATGCCGCCGGCTACGTCGGCGAGGCGCGGGTCATCCGACGCCAGCCGGCGCAGGGCGCCCATGCCCTCCCCGGCGGTGCCGAAGCCGGCCGGGGTGCCGGGATACCACCGGAGCAGCAGGTTGATCCCCGTTCCGAGACGCTGGGACTCGAAGCGGATGCGGATCGAGAAGTATCCCGCAAGTTGCCGGGCGTACTCGATGCGCCGATCGGTGAGGAGGTCGGGCCGGAGGTCGGCCAGGGTGTGCGCCGCCCAATGGTCGGGCAATCGGGAGAACCGTCCTTCGGCACGGTCGCGCTCGGACACCATGTAGTCCACGGTGCGCACCGCCGCCTCACCCCACCCCTCGCCGGGGAACTCACGATCCACCAGGGCCAATGCCCACGCGGTCTCCCCGGTCGAGTAGAGGGCGTGGGTGGCGATCGGTCGGTCGCGCCAGTCCGAGCTCACGCTGCCGTCGGGGAATTGCATCGCCACCAGGAACCGCGCCAACCCCCGCATGACCGCGTCGTGAGTCGTGTCCCCGGTCGCCGTTCGCCTGATCGCCAGGCCGGCGAGCAGCAGGGCATTGCCGCCCGATGTCACCTCCCCCGGAGGCGCCCACGCCACCCAATCACCGTGATCGAGCAGCTGGCCGAGGGCGCGATGCAGCCCGGCATCACCTGCGGCCAGGGCGTCGGCAGCACCGGTGGCGGCGTACACCTGGTACAGCACCATCACGATGCCGGCATGCCGCACCTCGTTGTAGTCGCCGGACACCACCCCGGTGTCACGGTCGTACCCGTAGAGATACCGGCCGTCGGGCTGCACGTTTCGCTCCAACCACCCGGCGGCGGCATCGACCGCCGACCGAACCTCGCTCGCCATCACCTGCGGGCACACCTCGGCGGGCACGACCGCTATCCGCACCACCGCTGCCCCCACGAGGAGCGCCGACAGGTGGACCGCCAGACGCCGCCTCACCACGTCAGCACGTGACCGCCGATTCGGGAGCGGTCTGATTCTTGAAGGCGCGGATGAACTGGTCGATCACGTCGGTGTCCACCGCGGACAGGCGAAGCTGGGTGCCCCACGAGCTGAGCACCACCGGCGAGTCGAGCCCGGGATAGGGACTGACGAGCACGTCGGACTGGCGACCGAACGACTCGAGGTCGGACACGTCCGCCGCGTCGAGATCGGGCTGATACGTGATCCAGACCGCCCCGTGCTCCAGGGAGTGGACCGCGTTCTCGTTGCGCACCGAGGTGTCGTAGATGCCGCAGGCGAGCGGCGTCGCATCGTGCGGACCGCCCACCGGCGGGTCCTGGGGATACTCAACGGCGTCGGTGGTGTGGGCGGCGCTGGCCACCTCGAAGGTCTCCACGCCCTCCGGCGGGGTCACGTCGTCCTG
>JAZDHM010000313.1:0-3605 GCA_043805935.1 Actinomycetota bacterium | reverse complement strand
AACGAGACGGTCGCCATCGATGCCGACCTGGACTCGAATCGGGAGATCGGCGTCGCCCCACTCCATCACGTCCTCGAATCCGTAGACGCCGTCCGGCAGGGCGGCGAGGGCGCTGCGCATCCGAGCCTCCCCGTAGCCGAGCAGGGCGTCGGCAACACGATCGAAACCCTCGGCGCTGGCCCCGATCGCCTCGAGGAGGCGGCGAGCGCCGGCCTCGTTCGCTCCCAGCTGAGCGGAGAGATCACCGATTCGTTCCGACGGAGTGCGAGTGGCGCCGAGGAACCCGTCGAGGAAGGCGTGCTCCCAGACACCGCCGACACACGCCACGGTGGGAGCCACGACGTGGCCCTCCTGATCGAGGCGGGTAGCGGACGCCGGCATCGAACCGGGTGCCTCCCCTCCCACGTCGGCGTGGTGGGCGCGGTTCGCCACCCAACCGACGAGACGCGACCCGACATGTACCGGGCGAACCAGGGTGAGGTCATTGAGATGGGTCCCCCCGTGGAACGGGTCGTTGACCGCAAACTGCACGCCGGGCTCGACCCTCACCCCGAAACGGTCGATGACTGCCGAGACCGAGGCGGGCATCGATCCGAGGTGCACTGGGATGTGCTCGGCCTGGGCAAGCATCTCCCCGTTCGCCACGAAGACCGCCGCCGAGCAGTCGGCACGCTCCTTGATGTTCGGCGAGTACGCGGTGCGCCGGAGGACTGCGCCCATCTCCTCGGCGACCGAGGCGAACCGATTGCGGGCGACCTCCAGCCCGACGGCATCGAGCCCGCTCACCACGACACCTCCAGCGCTCCGGTCTCGTGCACCCCGGCACGCTCGCCGACGCCGAGGAACGTGGTCGCCTCCGGTTCCTCGATCACGGCCGGTCCCACCACTTGGTCACCGGGCGCCAGACCCGGGCGCCACACCACCCGTGCCTCGACCGGTCCGTCCGCGGTGAGGATCGAGCATGTGCCGCGCTCTGCTTCACCCACCGGACCGTGTGCCGGGAGCTCGGACCATTGCATCGCCGGCTGGGCGATCGCCTCTCCTCGGATGGTCACCACTTCGATTGGGTCGTCCTTCCGGGCGAAACCGTTGCTGCGGAGATGGGCTTCGTGGAATGCCGACGCCAACGCATCCCACCCGGCCCCGATCCGATACGGCACGCTCGTCTCATGTGACTGGCCCAGGTAGCGAACGTCGACCAGGACAGCCAGATCCGTCGCCTCCGCTCCGGCATCCTCCAGAGCGGCGGCTGCCTCGGCGGACACGCGTTTGGCGTGCACGTCCAGGGACGAGCCCTCGCGCAGCAGGACGCTGCGCGAGGCGTCCGCCCGCGGCGGAGCGAGCAGCAGCCCAAGGGCGGAGAACACGCCGGCATGCGCAGGCACCACCACGCCGGCCATGTCGAGCTGCCGCGCCAACGCGGTTGCGTGCAGACCGCCCGCCCCTCCGAAGGCGACGAGCACCGAACCGTGGGGGTCGACGCCCTGGGACACGGACACCCGACGAACTGCTCGCTCCATGTGAGCCTCTACCACCTCGATGACACCGAGGGCCAGAGACTTCACGTCGAGTCCCGTCGCCGACTCCAGGTGGCCGATCGCTTGCCGCGCCGCGGACACGTCGAGCGCCATGGTCCCGGCGAGTCTGGTGCCAGCGGTGACCCTGCCGACGATGAAGTCGGCGTCGGTCACGGTCGGTTCGATCCCTCCCCACCCGTAACAGGCGGGCCCCGGACTCGCCCCAGCGCTCCGGGGACCCACCCGCAGGGCGCCGCCCGAATCGACCCACGCGACGCTCCCCCCGCCCGCGCCGACGGTGTGGATCGCCACCGCCGGCATGAGACAGGGGAGCCCGTCGATCGCGCGCTCATACGAGACGAGGGGCCGCCCGTCCTCGATCCGACACACGTCGGTGGAGGTGCCACCCATGTCGAAGGAGATCACCGACCGCAGGCCCAGCGCCGCGCCGAGTGCTGTCGAAGCCACCACACCGCCTGCTGGACCCGAGAGCACGATCGAGGTCGGCAGCCTTGCCGCCTCCTCCAGGGAGGTGAGCCCACCCGAGCTACGCATCACCGCCGGACGCCCGGCCATGCCCGTGACCGCGGAGGCGAGATGCTGAAGATACGAGGCGACGATCGGCACCAGGTAGGCATTGAGCACAGTGGTCGACAGACGCTCGTACTCACGGAACTCCGCCACCACCTCCGATGAGATCGAAACGGGGATCCCGGGGAGCCGGGCGGCCAGCGCCGTCGACACCGCCCGCTCTCGGGCGCCGTCGGCGAAGGCGTAGAGCAGAGAGACCGCCACCGCCTCTGGGCTCAGCCCGGCGACCTGCTCGACGAGCTCGGTGAGTCCAATCACTTCGCCCGGCGCGCCGGGATGGGCGCGCCCCGCCATGCCGACCCGCCGTTCTCGCGGCACGAGAGGGAGGGTCCTCGTGACGGCGAGGTCGTAGAGCGAAGGACGATCCTGGCGTCCGATCTCGATGAGGTCCTCGAACCCGGCGTCGGTGACGAGCACGGTCTTGGCGCCGGCACGCTGCAAGACGGCGTTGGTGGCGGCGGTGGTGCCGTGCACGAGCCCGGCGCCCGGCTCTGAGAACGCACCGAGCCCCGACACGACGCCCTCGCTCTGGTCGGGTGTCGTGGTCACCTTGCCGGTCCGGAGTCGCTCCCCATCCCACGTGACGACGTCGGTGAACGTGCCGCCGACGTCGATCGCGGTCCTCATCGGGCGGCCGGTACCATGCCGTGCCGATCGACCCGGGGGTGCCCATGCCGGTGACCGTGAGTCAGACGCCCAATCCCAGCGCCCTCAAGTTCACCGTCGACACTCGATTCGAGCGGCCGATGAGCTTTGCCGCCGACATGGCGACCGATGACCCGGTAGCGGGGCCGTTGCTGGCGATCCCCGGCGTGACCAGCGTCTTCATGTCCGCCGACTTCGTCACGCTCACCAAGAGCGGAGCCGGCTTCTGGGACGAGATCGTGCCCGCCGCCACCGAAATCCTCGAGGCGCAGTTCGGCTGAGGGCAGATGCCTCACCATGACCGGCGAGGCTAGACCGGTGGTCGGGGCGGATGACCGCCGTCACCCGTCGATCATCACCACCAGCGGCCAGCGGTTGCCTGCATCGTCGGCGACGGTGACCACGACCCGCCATCCCGCGCCGGTCTGTGCAGCCGATGAGATCCGCGGATCCGCCCCCCAGGCCGAAGCCCGGGCGGCGGCGATGTCGACGACGTCCTGGGGCGGATCAATCGTCTCCTCGGGCCAGGGCTGCGGCTCGGGGCCGGCGGGGACGGGGACCGGCGACGGCAGATCGAGCACTGAGGCCCCACCCCCACTTGACACACCGACCAGCACCGACACGGCTCTCACCGCCTGGCGGGAGAACCCCCGCCCAGGGGGAGCCGCCAGCGTGCGGAACGCCACCGACACGAGGTAGTTTCCATCCTCCGCCGGTTCGACCGCGAACGCCCGGGCCCACTCCACGTAGGAGATGCCGGTGCTGCCGTCCTGGGGGAAGTCCGGCAGCACAGCACCGGTGGGCAGGGCGGCGCGCACGTCCGCCGACCCGTCGGGCTCGAGATCGGCGGTG
>JAZDHM010000312.1:0-6327 GCA_043805935.1 Actinomycetota bacterium | reverse complement strand
GACCATCGTGGGAACCAGCGCCGGGGAGACCCTCAACGGCACGGCGGGACCCGATGTCATCGTCGGCCTCGGCGGTGATGACACGATCTACGGCAGGGGTGGCAACGACCTCATCTGCGGCAACGGGGGCTACGACTTCATCAGCGGTGGACCCGGACGCGACCAGGTGCGGGGCGGAGCCGGAGGTGACTACATCACGGGCAACGGCGGGAGTGACCGCCTGCTCGGCGAGGGGGGCGACGACACTCTCGATGGGGGTGGCGGCACCGACACGGTCACCGGTGGGTCGGGCTACGACATCTGCTACGCGGAGGCCAAGCAGTCGTGTGAGTCACCCTGAGTGGCTGTCGACCGTCCCCGCCTCCACGTCCGAGTGCGGGCAGGGACGCCTGCATCGTGACCCCGAACGCGAGGCCCGCCCTACCCGGGACCTTCGTTCTCCACGGTGATCGCCGCGCGATCGTCGTCGGTGAACCCCTTGAACACCGGGAACCGCAGCCGGCCGGCATCGGTCCAGTTGCGGTAGCCGACCGCGGCTACGAGTGACGGCTCCACCCAGGACGCCTCCGGCATCTCCCGATCGGGATGAAACGGGCTGGTGGGGCGGCGCATTTGGTCGAGGGCAGCGCGCACGGCGCGCAGAGCCGCCTCGTCGAAGCCGGTGCCGACGGCGCCGATCCATCGGAGGGCGCGACCGTCCCACTGGCCGAGGAGGAGCGAGGCGAACGTCCCCGATCGGCCGCCCTCGCCGGGCGTGAACCCGCCGACCAAGGCACGGGCGGTGTGCTCGTGATGGATCTTGCGCCAGTCCGGCGATCGGAGCCCCGGCCGATAGAGACTGCCGGCACGCTTGGCCACCAGCCCCTCCAAATCCCGTTTCACGATCGCCTCCCACAGGGCGGCACCGTCGGCCGCCACCGGCTCGCTCCGCCGGAACGAGGCGGGTAGGTCCAGCCCGGCGAGGCGCCCAACTCGGTCCTCGAACGGACAGTCGACGAGTGTCTCCCCGTCGTGCCACAGGAGGTCGAAGACCACGAACGACGCCGTGCCCGAACCGGCTCGTCGGTTCTGCAGCACTTGGAACGAGGGGGCCCCTGTCTCGTCGAACGAGACGATCTCGCCATCAAGTACGCAAGGGGCCGGTAGGTTGATCGCCAGCTCGGGATACCGGTCGGCCACCTCGTTGCCCCGCCGGGTCCGGATCGACACAGTGACGCCGTCCCAGGCGATGATCCCGCGGATGCCGTCCCACTTCGGCTCGAACCACCAGGCGGGATCGGAGAAGGGGGCCGGCCACGGGGTGGCCAGCATCGGCTCGAATCGCGGGAGGATCACGCTCCCCCCAGGGCCTCCCGGACGAGCCGGTTGACCAGGGCCCCGTCCATACCGACCGGGCCGTTCTTCATGATGTGCCCGATGACCTTGCCGGCCTGCTTGGGGTCGTCGGCCTTCAGCTCCTTGATGGCGATGGACACCACCTCCCGGGTCTCGGTCTCGCCGAGCATTTTGGGCAGCCAGCGCCCGAGGTAGTCGATCTCGAACCCGAGCTTGGCGGCCGCCTCGGCGCCCTTCTCACCGTAGGTGAGGAACTCCTCCTTGGCCTTCTCCATCTTCTTGACGTAGGAGGCGATGACGGTCCGGTAGAGGGCGTCATCGACGGCGCCGGTGAACCCGGGCTCGCTGCGGGCGCGGGAAACCTCGGACTCGACCTGACGGATCACGTCGAGGCGCGGCCGGTCCTTCGCCCGCATGGCGTCCCGCAGCTCGGTGGCCAGTTCCTCGTGGATCGACACGGGAAAAGGGTACCGCGTCCCGGATTCGCCCAGGACCACCCCGGCAGGCCTCGCCCAGGGCCGAATGGCGGCCAGAACCGCCGAAAAACCGCTTGACCAGGCGCGGGTCAGCGCCTAACTTTCAGTCGGCCTTGTGAAGGATTTCACATTCACGGGCCTTCACAAGACGACATCCGACTGCTGAATCAGGGAACAGACATGCTGACCATCACCGATTGGCGGGAGCTCGCGGCCTGCCGAGACTCCGACCCGAGCCTTTTCTTCCCGATCGGGACGACCGGGCCCGCCATCGATCAAATCGACGCCGCCAAGGCGATCTGCGCCCAGTGCACCGTCCGGGACGAGTGCCTCACCTACGCCCTGGAAACCAACCAGGAGGCGGGGGTGTGGGCCGGGTATGCCGAGGACGAGCGCCGTCGCCTTCGCAAGCGCTGGCTTGCCGAACGGCGTCGTCGCGCCTCCTAGGCGCCCGCAGAACCCCAATCGTTCGAGGGGGACCGATCGCGGCTCAGCCGAATCCGATCGTCCGATCGCGTTCACCCAACTCGATGTCGACGTAGGCGATCTTGTCGACCACGAGGCCGTGGCGATGCCCCTCCCGGTCGGTGACCCACCACACGCCCCCGGCGATGACGGCAGCCTCGAAGTCCCGGATGAATGCTTCGCCATCGTCGACGTCGATGTCCACTTCCCGTGGGGCGAAGGTGAGGCCGATCTTCACTCGGGTCTTGGTGGAGGTGGTAGGCATGGGGGAATGGTACAGCCTCGCTGCTCAGCACCGATGAGCGACGAGCAATCGCATCGCTCCGCCCGGCTGCCAAGGGCGAAACCTTCGGGCGCAATTCGACCTTCGACCTTCGACAGAAGAGTGAAGAGCCAAGGGCAGCGATACCCGGATCGCGCTTCTTGCGGGCAGCGGGTTGCGGGCAGCAGGTAGGGGGGTGGGCGAAGGGTTGGCTTGCGGCTGGCAGCTGGCAGCTGGTAGCCGGCCCCCCACCGCTCGGCGGCTAACGCCACCTCGCGCCTCCCCCGTCGGAACGGGGGAGGCCGGACGGCTACTTGATCACCAGTTCGGGATGGGTCCGCACCCGAGGGCGAAGCTCCACGATCCGGGCCGCGATCGCCTCGAAGGCCGCCGCCGCCTCCGACCCGGGGGCGGCGATCCCGACCGGCTCGCCGCGGTCCGCTCCCTCCCGCATCGCCGGGACCAGGGGGACTCGGCCGAGGAGGGGGACGCCGAGCTCGGTGGCCAACTCCTCTCCCCCACCGGACCCGAAGATCTCATAGCGTTTGCCGTCGTCGCCGGTGAACCAGGACATGTTCTCGACGACCCCGATCACTTCCTGATTCACCTTCTCGGCCATGCCCGCCGCCCGTTTCGCCACACGCTGCGCCGTCGGCTGCGGCGTTGTGACCACGATCACCTGCGAGCGAGGGAGGAACTGCGACATCGAGATGGCGACATCCCCGGTCCCCGGAGGCATGTCCACCAAAAGGAACTCGGGCTCGTCCCAGTAGACCTCCCCGAGGAATTGCTCGAGTGCTTTGTGGAGCATGGGGCCGCGCCAGATCACCGCCTGGTCGGTGGGGACGAAGAAGTCCATCGAGATCGCCCGCACGCCGTTAGCCCGGGGAGGCACGATCAGGGAGTCCAGCGCCTTCGGAGGTTCCTCGATGCCCAGCATCCGCGGCACCGAGTACCCCCACACGTCGGCGTCGATCACCCCCACGTCGTGACCGCCGTTCGCCAGGGCGACGGCGACGTTGGTGGTCACCGACGACTTGCCGACCCCACCCTTTCCCGAGGCGATCGCCAGCACCCTGGTCCGCGAGCCCTGAGCCCCCGGCTTGTGGGTCGGGCGGAGCCGATCCGCCAGCGCGGCGGTGGCGTCCTCGGAGAGCACGGCGACGTCGACCTGGACCTCGGAGACTCCGCCGATCTGCTTGGCCGCATCGCCGATGGCCCGCCCCAGCGGCTCGGCGTGCCAGTGAGGCCCGGGCACCGAGATGCCGACGGTCGCCAGTCCCTTGCGGTCCAGGGCGACCTCACGCACCAGATCGAGCTCGCCGAGCGTCCGGCGCAGGTCGGGATCGCGCACCGCACGGATCGTGGCTTCGAGCTCGGAGGTCTTGGACACGGCGGCCGATGGTACCGAGAGGGTGCCGGCTACCCGCTACCCGACGCCCGCAAGAAGGTGACCTCCGCCTTCGGCGTCTGCCGCGATTCCCTGGCTCTTCGGCTCACGCCTCATCGCCGTGCGGCCCGGGTCCCTGCCCGGGCAGCCGGGTCCAGCTCCCTACGGTCGCTGGCCCCATGCCCCGCCGCCGCCTCCACCGCCACCGCCGCCACCGCCACCGGAGAACCCGCCACCCCCACCCGACGACGACGGCGGGCGGAAGACCCCGGTGAGTGCCTTCTCGATCCCGGTGATGCCGTTCGCAGAGTGCCCACCGAACCCGTGGCTGCCGTACCAGTACAGGTTGCTCGACTCCACTTCGACCGGCGCCTTGAGCCGCGCCGCCTCGAGCACGTCTTCGGCGACCCCGAGGGCGATGCCGTACACCAGGTACTGCTCCCAGAGGACCAGGGACATCGGCGGCGCCTCCTCGAGGCGGCTGAAGTCCTGGAGGTACTTGCGGAACGCCACCCAGCGGGAGCTGAGCAACGCGCCCTCGCGGGTGCGCCGCACCCACACCCTCGGCCGGGCAGAGAGCCAGGCGGCGATACCGAACCCGAAGATGGTGACGACCACGATCCCGGGACGCAGCACGTCCTGATCGATGAAGGAGAACCAGGCGTCGAGCAGCGGAGCGAGCACGTAGTAGCCGAACACCCCGATGACGGCGAGGATGGCGCCGAGGATGAGCGGCCCGGTCGCCCGAGCCCGATCGTCGATCAGGCCGGCGGCGGCCACCGCCTTGCGCACCCGGTCGCGGAACACCTTGTAGGTGGAGGCGTTGGCGGCGGCGTCCGCCCGGATCTTCTTGCGGAACTCGGTGAGCGGCGTCGGGCCGTCCTCGACCACCCGCTCGACGACCGTGAGCACCGAGCGCTCGTATTCCTTGAGGGTGTGGTCGCCCTCGACGAGGCCGATCTGCAGGTCGGAGATCTGCTCGTGCCGCAGGCCCGCCCAGGTGCTGCGGTCCAGCGACACCGGCTCGGCGGTGAGCACCTTCTGACGGATCAGGTCGAACAGGGTGGCGGTGAACTCGGCCTCATCGGCGGTGCCCTGGGAGACCAACGCGCCCACGACTGCCGGAGGATGATCCGATGGTGGGGCCTGCTCGTACTCGCGGTCGTAGTCCACCTTCGGTTCCGACCCGTACCGGCGGAAGGCCCAGATGGCGGCGGCGGGGATCGGGATGAGGAAGAGCAGCAGGGTGGCCAGCGAGACGTTGCGGGCGTGCCCCCTCTGGGCGGCCTCGGCGGCAGCCTGGTCGTCGCGATCGTCGAACTCGGCCTCTTCCGCCAGGATCTTGTCCAACCCGTTGCCGGCCACGACCGTCGCCCCGTTGGTCGACCGCAGCAGGTCGCGCGGGAACGTCACCCGCATCTCCACCCACTGATACTCGGGGACGTCGGTGGCGGTGAGCGTGGGGGCGACACCACCCCCGAGATCGGTGACGCCTTGGACCGTCGACGGGTGGCCCCACACCCTGACGTCGCCGCCGGCCGACCCCGACGGCAGGACCATCACCGCCGAGAGGTGGTCGAGCGAGAATCCCCACTGATCCCCCCACACCTTGAGATACACGTCGACGACGTCGTCGTACGCCGTGGCGTAACCGGTCATGGTGTACGTGAGGGCGTAGGTGCGCTCCTCGTCGTTCGCCCGGTAGTGCCACACGACGCGCACGTCGGTGCCGACGCCGGTGACGCCGTAGCTCCCCGGCACATCGGTGGATCCCAGCTCGGTGTCGCCTCCTGGCGTGTACGGCACCCCGTTCTCGGACACCAGGACGTCGGTGATCTGCTGGCCGGGGCCAACCGGGATGTCGCGGTAGGCGCCTTCGAACGAGCCGCTGTACGAGAAGGTCAGGTCCTCGCGGACCTGGAGCGATCCGTCATCGAGGACGGTGATGACGACGTTGGCATCGACGATCCGGTACGACTTGGCCGCCGCCGTCGGCACCCCGACGGCCAGCAGCGCCGCCGCCAGGAACAGGACGACCCGAATCCGCCTCAGAACTGCACCTTCGGGGCGCTGCGGACGTCGTCGGCCACCTCGAAGTACACCCTCGTCGAGAACCCGAACAGCCGGGCGACGATGTTGGTGGGGACGGTCTGCACCGCGTTGTTGAAGGTCAGGGTGGTGTCGTTGTAGATCTGGCGAGACACGCCGATCTTGTCCTCGGTCTCGGCGAGCTGCGCCTGCAGCTGTCGGAATCCCTCGCTCGCCTGCAGCTGCGGGTAGGCCTCGGCGAGGGCGAACAGCTTGCGGAGGGCGCCGGTGAGCATGTTCTCCGCCTTGCCCTGCTCTTCGACACCCTTGGCGTCCTGGGCGGCCGACCGGGCCTTGACGACCTCCTCAAA
>JAZDHM010000311.1:0-2470 GCA_043805935.1 Actinomycetota bacterium | reverse complement strand
GTGCAGGTACCCGATGATCGGCTTCACCCGCCGAATGGTCTCCCCGTCGAGCTCGATCTGGAGACGCAGGACGCCGTGGGTGGCAGGATGCTGCGGTCCCATGTTGATGATCTGCGTCTCATCCGACGACTCGGCGCCGAGTGCCCGGTAGTCGTCGACGACGAGCGTCCCCATCTGCTCGGCGAGCACCGCCTGGTCCTCGACCAGGAGCATCTCCTGGGAGCCCTCGTCGGTGAACCGGCCTGTGTCCAACGGCGCCTCGGTGCCCGACAGCCACAGGTCGTGGGTCGTGCGGCGCCTCCCTACCTCGGGCTCGCCGGACCACACCGGCCGCTCGGCCTGGGCATCCTGGCCGAACGCCTCGATCTCTCCGGTGACGATGTCGGGGGGATTGCTCACGAGGCGGTGTTCGCTTCCTTGAATTGAACCGGTACCGAACCGACCGGGGCGTCCTTGCGCAGCGGGTGGCCGACCCAGTCGTCGGGCAGGAGGATCCGCGTCAGATCCGGGTGGCCGGAAAACTCGATGCCGAACAGGTCGAACGCCTCACGCTCGTAGAAGTTGGCCCCCGGCAGCACGCCGGTGATCGACGGCGCCGTCGGGTCGTCGCCGGGTACCCCGACGAGAATGCGCAGCCGGCGGGGCGGGTCGAGCGAGGCCAGGTTCACCACCACCTCGAAGCGCGGATCGCGGTGCAGGTAGTCCACCGCGCACAGGTCGACGAACATGGCGAAGCCCTCTGCCACCGCTGCGGTGGTGAACTCGACGAGCCGATCGCGGGGGACGCGGCACACGGTCTGGCCGTGCGACTGCGAGAAGACCGCGTCGGGGAAACGCTCGGCCAGGCCGCTGTATCCGGCGCCGGTCTTCTCTACAGCCGATTGATCGGTCATCGCGACGAGTACTCGCCGGCGGTGATGCGCGCGTGAAGCGTCAGGATCCCATGCATGAGCGACTGAGGGCCGGGCGGGCAGCCGGGCACGTACACGTCGACCGGCACCACTTGATCCACCCCCTGGACGAGGGCGTAGTTGTTGAACATGCCGCCCGTCGAGGCGCACGCCCCCATGGAGATCACCCACTTCGGCTCCGCCATCTGGTCGTAGACCTGGCGCAGCACCGGAGCCATCTTCTGGGACACCCGGCCGGCAACGATCATCAGATCCGCCTGCCGCGGCGACGCCCGGAACACCTCCATCCCGAATCGGGCGAGGTCGTTGTGGGCCGCCCCCGTGGCCATCATCTCGATGGCGCAGCACGCCAGCCCGAACGATGCCGGCCACATCGATCTGGTGCGCGCCCAATTCACCGCCTTGTCGAGCAACGCCGTGAGGAAGTTCGGCGGTGCCGAGGGCTTGGCCATCAGTGCCCCGTCTCGGTGACCGTTGTGACAGGCTCGCGGTACCGCGCCCGATGGGCGACGTTCCAGTCGAGCGCTCCCCGCTTCCAGACGTAGACCAGCGTTTCGGCCAGAAGCGCGGTGAAGATCCCGACGGCTCCGACCCCGTACCAGCCGAGCTTGGTGAATCGCACCGCCCAAGCGAACAGGAGGACGATCTCGACGTCGAACACGACGAACAGCATGGCGACCAGATAGAACTTCACCGGGAAGCGCTGCACCGGATCCTGGAGCGGGACGATGCCGCACTCGTACGGATCGAGCTTCTCCGGGGTCGGGTTGTGGGGAGCGATCAGCCGGCTGAGCCCCAGCGAGAGAGCGGCGAACCCCAGGGCGAGCAGGGTCATCACGGCGATGGGGAGGTAGGCGCTCAGCGACATATCTCTCGCGGCTCGCGGACAGCGGAGATTAGGTCACCCCGGGACGCGGAGGAAACCGGCCCACCAGGCGGTTCGCATATGCGGTGATGGGGCCGGGGGCGACGCGGGACATTGCCCGGGTGTAGATTCGCCCGGGAACCAACCAAGGAGGGAAGACCTTGACCTTCAGCGATTTCTTCGACCGGATCGGCAACCTCGACTGGCTGGCCGTGCTCGTCGGCGCCTTGATCTTCATGGTCATCGGGTGGCTGTGGTACGGGCCACTGTTCGGCAAGCAGTGGGCGAAGATGACCGGGACGACCGCAGGATCGATGGCACCGGACAAGCTGATCTGGACATTCGTGTACTCGTTCGTGCTGAGCGGGGCCGTGAACTACTTCGGCGTGCTCGACGACGTCGAGCATGCCCTCGTCACGGCCATCCTGCTCGGGGTTCTGCTGATCAGCGCCGCGGCGTACTCGCTGGTCGTATGGGAGAACCGCAAGCCGGGGTTGTGGCTCATCGACCTGCTCTACATCTTCATGTCGATCGCCGTTGTCACCTACGTCCAGGGGCTCATGGCCTAGGAGGATGCGGTTTCGACCCGTGGGCCCGCCGTCAGGCCCGCCCCCACCCGTTGCGACCCGGCGACAGGCGCCACAATAGACATTCGTAGAACCCACCCCCCACCCCCGCAGTAGGTAAAACCGCG
>JAZDHM010000310.1:0-2518 GCA_043805935.1 Actinomycetota bacterium | reverse complement strand
TTGATCATCCGCCGCCAGCCTCATCATCCCGGCGCCCAGACCAGCCTGCTACCCGATCTGGAGTACCGGTTCTGGGGCCATTACACCGACCAGAACGGCGACCCTGCCGAACTCGATCGCCAGATGCGCGCCCACGCCCATGTCGAAGACCACATCCAACGACTCAAAGACTCCGGGCTCCAACGGTTCCCATTCACCGACTGGGCACCAAACCAGGCATGGCTCCAGACCGTCATGTGGGCAGCCGATCTCGTCGCCTGGTTCCAACTGTTGTGTCTCACCGGACCACTGGCCCGGGCGAAACCGAGACGCCTCCGATGGGCCCTGTGGCACACCCCCGCCCGCATCGTCCGAAACGCCAGACGTGACATCGTGAGGATCCTCGACGGCTGGCCCACCGCCCCCGAGATCGTCGCTGCCTACCGAGCCATCGCCGCACTCACCTGACCAGCCAGCCTCGAACAACGGACCCCTCCGAGCGTCGACGGGCCAGCCACACACGCCCCGAACCGCCAACAAAGGAACCCCGACACGATCCCCGGCACCCATCACGACCACCACCGCCGACACGAGCCACCACGGCACCCTCAACACACCCCAAACCCCTCACCACCCGACCCCGTGAATGATCGGGGTTAGGTGGTCATCGGGTGTTCCATCGGTCGGCCCAGTCGAAGAGTTTGATGGTGAGGATGAGGGCGATGGCGAGGGCGAGGGCTGCGAGCCGGTGGATGATGCGCCGGTCAGTGTTGCGGCGGAGCTGCCCGTAGTTCGAAAGCCACGAGTTGGTGCGTTCTATTGGCCACCGCATTCCCAGTGGCACAGGTTTCGGTTCAGTGGCTTCGCCCCGGGGTCGCCGGTGGGCACAGACCAAGTCGTCGATGCCGACGGCGGCGATGAGGGCCCGCACCTTGGGGTTGTCGTAGCCCCGATCGAGATGCAGTGTCTCGATGTCTGCGATGAGGCCCCGCTCGGCGACGGAGGCGAGGGTGGGTCCCAACAGGATGGTGTCGTGACGGTTCGCTCCGTCGGTTGCCCACCCGAGGGGGATACCGTCTCGGTCGGCCGCCACCGACCATTTCCAGCCCTGTTTACCCCTATCTGTGGGGTTTCTACCGGTTCCTTCCCCACCAAAGGGGGCTTTGTGCTGGGACCCGTCAATCGAGACTTCTGAGAGATCGAGGCCGATGATCTTGTCGTAGCCGGCGATCGCTTCTTCGACCAGGCGGTCGAAGATCCCGGCTCCGATCCACTCGTCGCGGCGGTTCCGCAACGTGGTCTCAGAGCCCCTCCCCAACCGGCCCGCCACATCCCACGAACAGCCGGTCACCAGCCGGAACAGGATCGCCTCAAAACAGGTCCGGTCGGGGATCCTGCGTCGATGACACCCCAACGGATGGCTCGTCGGTGGCCGCTGCGGGATGAACGGCTCAACCGCCTGCCACACCGCATCCACAACTCGAACGTCGAGTGCACGCATAATGAACACCTCCACCGGTTCGTTGCTCGCATGCACCCGTCATCAAAGACGGAGCGACCCAACGGCCGGTGGACCTAATTGCGCGCGCTCTTAGCGCATGCCGAGGATCCGGGTGAGCACAACCGTCGACGGAGACCTGCTCGCCAGGGCTCGCGCCGTGCGTGCCGGGACCAACGACGCAACGCTTCTCGACGAAGCGCTCGAGGCGCTGCTTCGAAACCACCGCGCTGCCGAGTTCGATCGCTCCTACGCGGCATACGAGGAACATCCTCTCGGCGAGCCGGACGCCTGGGGGGACCTGGCTTCGTTCAGAGAGGCCGCCGGGGGATCGTGACCGCACTGCCGGTTCGAGGTGAGGTCTGGTGGTGTGAACTCGCCGAGGTCGGCCGGCGTCCCGTCGTCGTGCTGTCCCGGGATCCTGCGATCCCGAGGCTGCGCCGTGCTCTGATCGCACCATGTACCACCACCATCCGGGGTCTGCCAAGCGAAGTCGTGCTCGAAGCCGGGGAGGACCCCGTGCCGCTCGACTGCGCGGTGAACCTCGACTCGGCGGAGAGTGTCTCGGTCGCCACCTTGGTCGAGCGCCTCGGACGCCTCAGCACCGAGCGAATCGAGCAGATCTGCGCAGCCCTGGCGGTTGCCGTCGACTGCGATTGACGGTTCGGGCCCCAGGGCGGGAGGCGGAAGCCACCGCAGGGCGGTGCGTTTTCCCCCCACCCCCTCTGCCCCTTCGGGGCATCTCCCCCGCCCCAGGGGAGTGTATGATTTTCGTATATGAGTGAGGTTCCACGTCGAGCCGGCATCTACCTACGTATCTCCTCTGATCCTGAGGGGTTGCGACTGGGTGTCCAACGCCAGTTGGAGGACTGCCAACGGATCTGCGCAGAGCATGGCTGGGTGGTGACGGATGTGTATGAGGACAACGACCGTTCCGCCTATCGGGGCAAACCTCGCCCCGAGTATGAACGGATGCTCGATGATCTGCGGAGCGGGCGGATCAACGCGGTGGCGGTCTACGCGCAGGACCGCCTGACCCGG
>JAZDHM010000309.1:0-4406 GCA_043805935.1 Actinomycetota bacterium | reverse complement strand
GCCCCGAACCGGGCAAGTGCCACCCGGTCGGCGGCGTCGGCCGCCTCGAGAGCGGAGCGCAGGTCGCGGCGAAACGGCATCCGCGTCGATGTTCGCTGCCGCATCGGGCGGTGGCAACCTCCCTCCGCGGCTACCTTCGTGCCCGTGATCCACGACGAGCACCCCTTCGCCGACCCGGAGGATGTCCGTGACCCGGTTCGCCGCTTCCGGGGGCGTCTCACCTCCCCCGTCACGATCGTGACGGCGGGGGGGCCGTCAGACCGCACCGGTCTGACGGTGTCGTCGATCATCGTCGCCGAGGGGGATCCCTCCCGGGTCTACTTCCTCTGCGGGACCTCGACGGACCTGTGGGGGGTCCTCCACGAGAGCGGGGCCTTCGTCGTCCACATCCTCGACACGTCGGCCCGCGAACTGTCGGATCGGTTCGCCGGCCTGAGGCCGAGCCCGGGCGGGCTGTTCGCCGGCCTCGACGTCCTGGATTCGCGGCACGGCCCGCTCATCACCTCCCTGCCCTCCCGCGCCCGCTGCACCCTCGGCGGCTACGAGGAAAGGGGAGGGCAGGCCCTGGTCGAGGGAATCGTCGACCAGGTCGAGCTCCACGACCTGGTGGATCCGTTGCAGTACTTCCGGGGGCGGTACCTGAGCTGATCGGGCAATTGGCCATTGGCAATTGGACGGAGAAGACGCGACGGGCGGCACTCTTGCGGGTAAGGACCCGCGGCCTTATTGGAGCACCTGACCTCTCGTGATGGGTCAGGAGAGCCCTGTGCCGTGCGCCACGCGCGGCGATTCGCTCATAGCGCGCAGACGAGTAGAGGCTTAGGACGCGGCTCAGCGCTTTTTCGCCGCATGTCTTAACGGGCAACGGGTAACCGGCAACGTGTAGCGGGTAACGGGCGACTTCTCGATTCCTACACTCCCTCGACATGCCCGATGCACCCTCCGTGTGGCTGACGACGCTCGGCTGCGCCAAGAACCAGGTCGACTCCGACAAGATCGAGGCCCGGCTCGACGCCGCCGGCTATGGGCGCGCCCCATCCCCGGACGATGCCGACGTGGTACTGGTGAACACCTGTGCCTTCATCGAGGCGGCGCGGCGTGAGTCGATCGAGGTTGTGCTCGATCATGCTTCCCGCAAACGCCCCGACGCCCGGCTGGTGGTCCTGGGATGCATGGCACAGCGGTATCAATCCGAGCTGGCGGATGCACTCCCCGAGGCCGATGCGGTGATCGGCATGGAGCGGTACTCGGAACTCGTTGGCACCCTCGATCGGGTGACCGGGTGGGAGCCGGTCCGGATCGCCACGAACCCGATGGACATCCTCTACGAGGTCCGTCGGCCAACGCCCTCGACGCCGTACGCCTACGTGAAGGTCGCCGAGGGTTGCGACAAGCCGTGCACGTTCTGTGCGATCCCGCAGTTCCGCGGGGCACAGCGGTCGCGCTCTCCGATGAATGTCAGGTCTGAGATCGAATCACTGACCGCGGCGGGGGTGGCCGAGATCGTCCTCGTGGCCCAAGACCTCGCCGCCTACGGCCACGACCTCGGCGCCCCCGGAGGGATCACCGAGCTGCTCCGCTTTCTGTCCGACGTCGACGGGCTGCGGCTCCTCCGCCTCCTCTACCTCTATCCTCGAGAGGTCACCAGTGGGCTCATCGCGGAGGTGGCGGCGAACCCTCTGATCGCTTCCTACTTCGATCTGAGCCTGCAGCACGCGTCCGGACGGCTCCTCAGGGCGATGCGCCGCCCCGGCGACGGCGGCCGCCACCTCGAGCTGGTCGGACGAATCCGCCGCGCTGCCCCGGACGCCGCCCTGAGATCGTCGTTCATCGTCGGCTTTCCCGGCGAGACCGATGACGACGTCGACGCCCTCGGCGACTTCCTGGAGGAGGCGGCCCTGGATTGGGCGGGCTTCTTCCCGTACTCGCCGGAGGAGGGCACCTCGGCGGCCACCATGGCGGGCCGGGTGGATCCCGACGAGGCAGCCGAGCGGACCAGGCGGCTGCAGGAAATCCAGGAGGGGATCACCGCCGCTCGAGGTGCCGGGCAGGTCGGGCGGGTACTCGACGTCGTCGTCGACCAGGTCGAGGACGGTTCCCCGGTCGCCCGGTCGTACCGGGAGGCGCCGGAGATCGATGGGGTGATCATCCTGGACAGGGGGAAACCGGGAGACTGGCTCAGGTCACGGGTGACCGCAGCATTCGGGTCGGACCTCGAGGCGGTGGTGGTGTGAACGTCGAGATGCTCGCCGTCGGCACCGAGCTGCTCCTCGGCCAGATCGTCAACGGCAATGCGGCCGCCATCGGCACCCGGCTCGCCGATGCCGGGCTCGGGCACTATCGCCAGATGGTCGTCGGGGACAACATGGAGCGGATCGTCGCCGCCATCCGGGAGGGCGCCGGCCGCGCCGATGCCCTGATCATCACCGGGGGGATCGGCCCCACGCAAGACGACCTCACGCGCGACGCCCTCGCCATCGCCGCCGGCGTTCCGATGGAGTTCTCCGACGACTACGCCGAGCACCTCCGCCGGTGGTGGGAGCGGCGCGGCCGGCCGATGCCCGAGACGAACCTGCGCCAGGCGGAGTATCCCCGGGGTGCCGAGATGATCCCCAACGAGAAGGGCACTGCTCCCGGGTTGCGGCTCCGGCTCGGGTCGTGCTGGGTGTTCGCCGTCCCCGGAGTGCCCCAGGAGATGGTGCCGATGGTCGACGGCCACATCATCCCCTTCCTCGTCGCCGAGGCCGGCGAAGGCGGCGGTGTGATCGTCAGCCGGGTACTGCGCACCTGGGGAGAATCGGAGTCGCGCGTCGCCGAGCTGCTCGCCGACCTCTACGACGCCGGTACCAACCCGACGCTGGCGTACCTGGCGAGCGGCGGGGAGATCAAGCTCCGGCTCACGGCGCGGGCGGCGGCCAGGGACGACGCCGATCGCATGATCGAACCCGTCGAGGCGGAGATCCGCAGCAGGCTCGGATCCCTGGTGTTCTCGATCGGAGACGAGACGATCGAGCGCGTAGTGCTGAGGCTGTGCGTCGAGGCCGGATGGACGCTGGCGACTGCCGAGTCCGCCACCGGCGGGCTGATCGCCGGGACGCTCACCTCGGTGCCGGGGTCGTCGGCGGCATTCGCCGGCGGCGTCGTCGCCTACTCGGCCGAGGCCAAGGTGGCTCTGCTCGGCGTGCCCCGCGGGACCCTGGACGAGCACGGGATGGTGAGTGAGGAGACGGCCCTCGCCATGGCCCGCGGGGTCGCCCGGCGGCTGGGAGCCGACGTCGCCGTCTCCGTGACCGGATCGGCCGGGCCGGACGCCCTCGAGAAGCCCGTGGGGACGATCGTGATCGGGGTGGTGACCCCGCAGGGGGAGCGGTCCCGCGTGCTGCGGTTTCCCGGCGACCGGGAGCGGGTGCGCACCTTCGCCACCACGGCGGCGCTCCACGCGGTCAGGCTCGCTCTCACCGAGGCGTGGTGGAAGGCTTGACCCGGGTCTTCGTCGCCGTACCCCTCGACGAGGAGACCCGTCACCGCCTCGCCCAGCTGGTCCGTGCTCGCGTGGCGATCATGCCGGGACGGCCTGTGCCTCCGGAGAACTGGCACCTCACCTTGCGGTTTCTCGGGGAACTCGACGATGTCGGACTCGACCGGCTGCGGGCCGCCCTGGACGACGCCGACCTCGGGCCGGCGTTCCAGGTGCGGTGGGGGACGCTCGGCGCCTTCCCTCGGTCGTCGCGTGCCGGGGTGCTGTGGATCGGGCTCGAGGGCGACCTCGACCCGCTCCATGCCCTGTCCGACCGAGTCGACGAGGCGCTGGAGGGTGCCGGCCACCCACCAGAGGATCGGCCGTTCCGGCCCCACCTCACGATCAGCCGGATGCGGCCGGAGGAGGATGTCAGGAGCGTGATCGCCGACGATGCCCCGCTTGGGGTGCCTACTCGGGTGGATCGAGTGGCCGTCTTCGAGAGCCGGCTGGGGCGGGGGGGAGCGAAGTACGCGGTGTTGGAGGAGTACCCGCTGCGCGGGTAGACGTTCGACGTTCGACCTTCGACGGAGAGCCGCCAAAGGGCCACGACTTGCCGGGCGCGTCTGTCGAATTGCGAATTGCGAATGTCGAATTGCTGCCGAGGGAAGCGGGGCCCGAGGCTCCTTGCCCCCGAACACCTGTTCGGGTAGGCTTCGGGATGCGGCGAAGTTACGATGGTGTGATTCCGACGAGACGTGTCACACCACGGTCGTAGCGTCGAGCGCACCCTCACCGGAAAAGGAGCCCACAGGTGGAACGGGACAAGTCCCTCGAGATGGCCCTGTCGCAGATCGAGCGCCAATTCGGCAAGGGCGCCATCATGCGACTGGGTACGGACAACATCCAGAAGATCGGCGCCATCTCGACGGGCGCCCTCTCCCTCGAC
>JAZDHM010000308.1:0-6515 GCA_043805935.1 Actinomycetota bacterium | reverse complement strand
GCGTTGAAGAACGACGGCAGCACATCCGACCCGGCCGCCCAGGAGATGAGGGCGAGGGCGACGATCGCGGCCGCGATGATGACCAAGGCGTACTCCGCGGTCGCCTGGCCCGATTCGGATCTCATGACACACCTCTCGACTAGGGGACAGGACCGAGCCGCGCCAACGACTGGAGCACCGCGGGCCCGACGGCGAGGACCATGAATCCCGGGAGGATGAGGAGGGCGAGCGGGAGCAGCATCCGCACCGGCAGCCTGCGGGCGCGTTCCACGGCGGCGGCGTGCTCTGTGTGCCTCAAGGTCGAGGCGTAGGCACCGATCGCCGCCGCCACCGGGGCGCCGCTGATCGCCGCGGCGGCTGCCACCCGGCCGAATCCGGCGAGGTGTCCCCCAACGAGGGAGAGTGCAGTCGCCACCCCATCCCGGTCCATCGCCGCTCGCATCGACTCGACCTCGACGCGCAATTCCTCCCCGACGTGACGCGCCGCTTCTTCGACCGCCGAACGCAGGCTGAGGCCGGCGGTCAGTGCGAGGACGACCAGGTCGGCGAGCACCGCGACGTCGGCGGTGGCTACGCGCTCGCGCCGGGTGGCAGCAGCGGCACGCTGCCACCGGTGCCACGCGGCCAGAACCGCGGCGAGAGCGGCGCCGATCATCGGCTCGACGACCGCGGCAGCGACGACTCCGGCGGCCAGGTACGGCCGGCGCCATCCCATTCGGCGGCCCATGTGGAACCCGCCGGCACCGGCGCACAGTGGGATCACCGCGCCCCCCGCAGCATCATCACCACGACGGCGACACCGGCCGCCTGCAGCGTGACGCCGGTGACAATCACGCCCGCGAGCGTCGGATCGGCCACGTCGAGCCTCCCGGTCAGAGCCATCGCCGCCAGCAGCAACATGGGAAGGCCGGCGACAACCCAGGCGGAGGCCCGAGCCTGAGCCGTGAGGGCCCGACGCTCCCGGCGCAGCGCCCCCTCCTCGGCAGACCGCAGCGCCAAGGCGTTGAAGATCGACGTCGCCGGCCCGCCCGACCGTGAACACAACAGCCATGCCCCCGCAACCAGACGACCGTTCGCCGGCAGGGCCGCCTCCAGCACCGGCGCGACCCGTTCGGCAGGCATGCCGGCGTCGGCCAGTCGCACCGCCCTCCCCAGGGCGAGTCGTGGAGCTCGCCCGGCGGCGGCGGTGAGCGCGGCGCGGGGAGCGGCGCCGCCGGCCAGCTCAGAGGCAAGCCCGTGGAGGAACGCCGCCTCGTCGTCCGGCCCCGGCGCCGAGCCCGCCCGCCGATGACGCGACACAAGTACCCATGCCGAGGCGGCGGCCAGTCCGAGCATCGGTTGTACGGTCATCAGCCATCCCGCCCCCACGGCGGCGGCAGGCACCCCCGAGCCGAGGGCGATGGCGGCGAGTACCAGTCTCACCATGCCCACACCTCGGTGACTCGTCCGTCCTCGACCCGGGAGATCGACGCGACCGAGCGGGTGCCCCCTCGCCGCCGGAGGTGGACGATCGTGTCGACCGCGGCGAGCAGCATCCGTCTCACCGCTTCGGCGGGGACGGGTGCGCCGGACAGGGCGAGGGTCTCCACCCGCCACATGGCTTCGTCCGGTCCGTTGGCATGCACCGTGCCCATCGACCCGTCGTGGCCGGTGCTCATCGCCTGGATCAGGTCGAAAGCCTCCGGTCCTCTCACCTCGCCGACGACGATCCGGTCGGGGCGGAGACGAAGGGCATGGCGGAGCAGGGTCCGCACCGTGATCTCGCCGGCGCCCTCGGCGTTCGGCGGCCGCGCCTCGAGCCGGACGACGTGGCCGGTGAGGTGCAGCTCGGCGGCGTCTTCGACCGTCACTACCCGCTCCTCGGGGGGGATCTCGGCGGAGAGGACGTTCAGCAACGTGGTCTTGCCCGAACCGGTCCCACCCGAAACGAGGAGGTTGCGGTGCTCGGCGACGGCGTCACGAAGCAGATCGGCTCCCTGTTCGTCCAATGATTCCGCGGCCACGAGGTCGTCGAGCCGGGCGACGACGGAGACAAACCGGCGGATCGCCACCACCGGGCCGTCGACCGAAGCCGGCGGGATGGCGGCGTGGAGCCGGGAGCCGTCGGCGAGCCGGGCGTCGACCGCCGGCGAGGCCCGATCGAGACGAAGACCGAGCGGGGCGATGGCCCGCTCCACCGCGGCCACCACGGCGTCGGGCCCGGAAAACCGGACGGCGGTCCGCTCCATTCGCCCGAACCGTTCCACCCACACCTCGTCGGGAGCGTTGACCAGAATGTCGCTCACCATCGGGTCGGCGAGGAGGGGCTCGAGCGGGCCGAGCCCGATGATCTCGGCGACGGCGCGATCCGCCGCTCCAGGATCGAGCGGTGCCTCCTCCTGGCCGATTCGGCGGGCCGCCGCCGGTACCGTCCGTCGGTTGAGGGGGACCTCGGAGGCAAGGAGACGGCTCACGATCCGGTTCACCGCGTCCACGACACCGTCCACGCCTTCTTCCATGCAGCGATCCATCGGTCGTCTCGAGACGGCCTCCGGCCGCGGAGCAGAGCCTCCACCGTGCCAACCTTGGGAACGGGGAGTCTGATCCCCTCCCCCGGCATCCGGCCCCAGGAGGGAGTGGCCTGGTACACCGCTCTCCCCTCCCCGGTGGCGTACCAATCCCCGGAGACGAGCAGCCGGACCGGGACGACCGGCACCGGGATCGGACCTGGCGCGGGGCGCGGCGGGAGCCGGAGCACCACCACCGGGTGGCGCTCGAGGAGGGTCCCGATCACCTCACGCGCCTCGACGGGGAGGACACCGCCGTTGCGAAGCACGGCCACCCCGGTGCCCGGTTCGAGGTCGGGACGTCGCACCCCGTCGGCGACGAGGTCGGCCAGCGACCGGTCACCGGGGTAGCGGGGACCACCGGGGTCGAGGTCGACCATGAGCGCCGAGCCCGCTGCGAGCGCCAAGCCCAATGGGGCGAGCGCGCCGAGCAGACCGTCCTCCGGCGTCCAAACGGCAAGCGCCGGAATGTGAATCTCCTGGTCGGGGCCGGGGCAAGGTACGGGAGGGGCCGGGTGACCTCAAGAGGGTTGGTCGGCCGAGTAGGACTCAGCCGTGGTGAGTGATGAGTGATGAGTAGGACGGACCAAGAGGCTTGCTTGCTGGCGACGGGCGACGGTCCGCACGTCGCACCTCGCGCCGTACACTTTCTCGCGATGCAACAGGCCGCCTTCTTCGACCTCGACAAGACCGTGATCGCCCGGTCGTCCGCGCTCGCCTTCACCGGCCACCTCTACAAGGCCGGGATGCTGAGTCGCCCGGCGCTGCTCAAGGCGGCGATCAGCCAGCTGATGTACGTGCTGTTCGGCGCCGATGAGAGCCAACTGGACAAGACGCGCGACGCCCTGCTTGCCCTCACCAAGGGCTGGGACCAGGCCGAAGTGGAGCGCATCGTGTCTGAGGCCCTCGAAGACGTGGTCGCCCCGCTCGTCTACGCCGAGGCTTTGTTTCTCGTCGACGAGCACATGCGCGAGGGGCGCCGGGTGTTCATCGTGTCCGCCAGCCCCGAGGAAGTGGTTCGCCCTCTCGCCCGGTACATCGGCGTGACCGAGGTGATCGCCACCAGGGCGAAGGTCGATGCCGATGGCCGCTACACCGGTGAGGTGGAGCTCTACGCGTACGGGAAGCAGAAGGCCGATGCCGTCAGGGCGCTCGCCACCGCCGAGGGGATCTCGCTGCCCGACTCGTACGCCTACTCCGACAGCATGACCGACCTCCCGCTGCTGGAGACGGTGGGACATCCCCACGCGGTCAATCCCGAGCGGGAATTGAAGGCCCTCGCCGAGCAGCGCGGATGGCCGGTGCTCGAGTTCCGTCGTCAGGTGAGCCTGGCCAAGCGCCTCACCCGCCCGGTGCCGCTGATCTCGGGAGCGACGGTGGCGATGGTGATCGGGGCGGCCATCGCCTGGGCGATGGTGCGCAAGCGCCGGGCCTGACGCTTCCCCAATTCACGGCGGAGAGGCAGGCCCCCGGGAGGAAGTCGGCGACCTGCCCCTGCACCTCGTCCGGCTCGGTGCCGGCTCATACCAGGGCATCGTCCGCCGGAAGGAGGCCGCCCGTCCGGGGGCTTCGGTCACCACGAACTGCGCCATCGGTCCCGGGAACACCCCCGCGACTCCTACCGTTCAGAGGGCACGAGGAGGCACCCATGTTCACCAAGACCAGGATGATCGACGCCGCCGAGGCCCTGCCAGGACGGTCCCGGGCGATGCCCACCCCCGAGACCCACTACGTCAACGGCAACCTCCTCCACCCGCCGTTCCCGGAGGGGATCGCCACTGCGGTCTTCGCCATGGGTTGCTTCTGGGGGGCGGAGAAGCGGTTCTGGGAAACCCCCGGGGTGTACAGCACCGCCGCCGGGTACGCCGGGGGCCACACCCCCAACCCCACCTACGAAGAGTTGTGCTCGGGGCGCACCGGCCACGCCGAGGTGGTCCTGGTCGCCTACGACCCGGCGAAGGCCTCCTACGACGCCTTGCTAAAGATCTTCTGGGAGGACCACGACCCCACCCAGGGGATGCGTCAGGGCAACGACCTCGGCACCCAGTACCGATCGGCGATCTACACCACGTCCGACGCGCAGCTCCACGCCGCCAAGCGGAGCCGGGACCTGTTCCAGGAGGAGCTGCGCAAGGCGGGGATGGGTCCGATCACCACCGAGATCGAGCCGGCCGGTCCCTTCTACTACGCCGAGGACTACCACCAGCAGTACATGGCGAAGAACCCCCAGGGGTACTGCCCCGATCACTCGTGCGGGGTGCGCTACCCGGGGGCGTGAGGTGAGGGGCGCGCCCGTCACTGTCTCCAGTCTCCAGCAGCCAGCGAGCGGCGCGTCGACCGGATTCCCCCTTTCGCAGCCGAGCGAAACGAGGCGATCGCCCTTCACCTCCTGTCGCCACCTGCTTGTTGCGGCGCGGCGCCTCGCACTATCCGGTCGAATCCTCGGGTGGGGCGGGGGCGATCACGCTCTCGGCGATCGCCTCTCGCACGTCGCCGGCGTCCAGTTCCTGCTTGGTGGCCAGGCCCTCCACGCGGGCGATCTCCAACTTGGCGGTGGTGAGCCGGGAACCCGCGTAAACGAACAGCAGGAGGTAGGCGATCGCCACGATGTAGAACGGCCAACGCAGCGCCTCGGACCGCCCCACCAGCGGCGTGAAGATCGCCACGGTGGCACCCCCGATGATCGACCCGATCGGCATCATCCCCCAGCCGAAGAACCGGTACACGCTGTTGACCCGGCCCAACAAGGCGTCGGGGATGATCGTCTGGCGAAACGACACGGTGATGACGTTCCACAGCACCGATGTGAACGTGGTGAGGGCGAACATCAGCCAGGCCAGCCACCACCGCGTGGCGAGCCCGATCACCAGGCTGGTGACCGCCCCGAAGATGATCGTGAGGGCCAGCGACGGCCCGCTCCCGATCCGCTTGCTGACCTTGGGGGCGTAGATGCTCCCAATCACCCCGCCGACCGCACCGGACAGGATGAGCAACGAGAAGGTGAACGTGGCCACGCTGTCGGCCCCGAAGAAGTTGGCGACCGGACGAAGCACCCCGCTGAACAGCCCGGTGCCGAGGTCCAGGTTCTCCTGGGCGAACAGGATGAACGTGGCGAACGTCATCATCCCCAGGGCGTTGAGCAGGCCGAGGATGATCGCCATGGGCCGCAGCACCGGGTGGTGCCACAGCCACAGGAACCCCTCTTTGATCTCGGCGCGCCAGTTCACCTTGTCCCCGCTCTGCGCCTCGGTCTTGCGAGGCTTGCGGAAGGTGCCGGTGATGAGGAACACCAAGCCGGCGGCGGCGGCGAACGACCCGGCATCGACGAAGAACGGTAGGGCGAACCCGACGGCGAGCAGGAGGCTGCCGAGGGGCGGGCCCACGAACGAGTTCATCACCATCTCGGCGCCCCACAGGTTGCCGTTGGCCCGCTCCAGGTCGTCCGGCTTCACCAGAGCCGGAAGGAAGGTCTGAGCCGAGTTGTCACGCAGCACCTCGGCCATGCCCATCAGCAACGCCGACGACAGCAGCACGAGGTACACGCCATAGTGAGTGGCGACGGCGGCACCGGTGGCGAGCGCCTCCGGCGAGGGCAGGGTATCTGCGGCGGACAGCACCGCGAAGGCGATCACCGCGGTGAGCACCGCGCGGATCACGTCCATGGCCACCATGATCTTGCGGCGATCAACCCGATCCGTGATCACGCCGGCGGGGAGGGTGAAGAACAGCCACGGCAGGCGCTGGGCGACGGTGATCAGGGCAATGAGCAGTGGGTCGCGGGTCACGGCCGAGGCCAGCCAGGGATAGGCGATGGCCGACACCCCGTCGCCGAGGTTGCTGATCACACTCCCGGTCCAGAGCTTCCAGTAGTTGAGGCTGAGCCGCGTCTTGGCGGCCGTCTCCGTGGTGGTCGTCACTCGTCGTCCTCCTTCAGCGACGGCCGGTCGGTGGGATACACCCCGGCGATGA
>JAZDHM010000307.1:0-2650 GCA_043805935.1 Actinomycetota bacterium | reverse complement strand
GGCACCTTCACGATGGACGGGATCGCCACCCCCGAGGGATGGCGTCCTACCGAACTCAACCCGCGCTTCGGAGCCGGCCTGGGGGCGATCGGCCGCAGCTCGGGTATGCCGTTGCTCGGGATCACCCGGATGCTGATCGCCGGCGAGGCCGTCGGTGGGCTCGACCCGGCCGAGATCGAGCAGGTCTCCCTCGAGGCGGGCGATCGGGTCCGCCAGCTCGGAGGACAGATGATGATCACCACCAGGGTCTCCGCCACCTGCGATCAGCGCATCGAGCTCGCCGACGGCGCCATCACCCCGGTGCCGGAGGGTGGTAACGGCCTCCTCCAGCTCGGCCCGGCGACGATGGGCGGGCTCGTCCGCCTGGCGATGGATCCGGGGGCGGTGCCGGGCGGCACCCACGGTGCCCCGATCGTCCGGGCGGCGTTCGCCGCCGCCGACGCGCTCTGGGAAACGGGGATCGGCCCCCTGATCCCGGCCACCCCCGCCTAGGAGCGCACGCCGGTCGTCACAGCGGCTCGAACGTCGCCGTGAAGTGCCGCAGCCAGGGTGCCTGGGTGACAATGCGGAAACCCCGAAGTGACGCGGCCCGAGCCGCCACCGAGAGCACCACCTCGCCGACGTAGTCGATGTGGCTCTGGGTGTAGGTTCGCCTCGGGACGGCAAGCCGAACGAGCTCCATCGCAGCGGGCGTCTCGGTCCCGTCCTCGTGGGGCACGCCGAACATCACCGAGCCGATCTCGACGCCACGTACGCCGCCGTCGCGGTATAGCTCGACCGCCAGCGACTGTGCGGGATACTGGGACGGGAGGATGTGTGGAAGCATCGCCTTGGCGTCGATGTACACCGCGTGGCCCCCCGGCGGCCACACGATCGGCACACCGGCGTCTCGGCACTTCTCCGCCAGGTACTCGGTGCTGCGAATTCGGTATCTCAGATACCGCTCGTCCAGCACCTCGTCCAGTCCTCGCGCGATGGCCTCGAGATCGCGGCCGGCGAGCCCGCCGTAGGTTGGAAACCCCTCGGTCAGGATGAGCAGATTCCGGCAGCGGGCGGCCAGGTCCGGATCCCGCATCGCCAGGAACCCGCCGATGTTGGCGATGGCGTCCTTCTTGGCGGAGAACGTGACGCCGTCGACCAGTGAGAACATCTCGCGGGCGATGTCGCGTGGGGTGCGGTCGGCCTGGCCGGGTTCGCGCAACCTAATGAACCACGCGTTCTCGGCGAACCGGGCGGCATCCATGAAGAACGGCAGTCCGTGACGATCACACACCCGGCGGATCTCCCGCAGGTTGCCGAGGGACACCGGCTGACCGCCACCGGAGTTGTTGGTCACCGTGACCATCACCAGTGGGATGCGCTCCGCGCCGACCTCGGCGATGGTCCGCTCCAGCGCGGCAACGTCCATGTTTCCCTTGAAGGGATGATCGGCGGCCGGATCCCGACCCTCGGCGATGACGAGATCCCTTGCCTCGGCTCCCTGGAACTCGATGTTCGCCCGCGTCGTGTCGAAGTGGGTGTTGTTCGGTATCACCGAGCCGGCTCCGGCCACCGAACTGAAGAGGATCCACTCGGCGGCGCGGCCCTGATGGACCGGGATCACCTCGGGGAGCCCGGTGAGCCCCGACACGGCGTCGTAGAACCGGAACCAAGACCGGCTCCCGGCGTACGCCTCGTCACCGACCATCATCGCCGCCCACTGCTCGGCCGACATTGAGCCAGTGCCCGAGTCGGTGAGCAGGTCGATGATCACCTCGTCGGAGCGGAGGCCGAACAGGTTGTACCCCGCCCGTGCCAGGGCGGCCTCCCGCTCGGCGTCGGTCGGGAAGGCGATGTCCTGGACGCTGTGGATCCGGAAGGGCTCGATGATGGTCCGGTATGGCATGGGGTGGTCTCCCGGTTGGTCGTGACGACCACGGTACGCCGTCGTCGGCCAGCCACCGGCGGCGGGTACTTCCATTGGCCCCTCCCCTCACCGCCGCCCCCATGCGACCATTCCTCCATGCATCGGGAGGTCCAGTTCGTCCGGGCTGTCGGTGCCAGCTACGGCGACGTGCGTGACGTGCTGCGCGATCGCGCTCAGGGGGTCCTCGGGCTCGCCGGCGAGCCCCCCCGGCTCGCCCTGGTGACGGGGATCGGGAGCACCCACATCGCCCGTGACGTGGCGGCGGTGATCGAGGGGTTCTCCGAAGTCGGCGAGGAGTGCCGCCTCTCATTCTCGGGCGACACGGCCTTGCATCCCGACCTCTCCGCCCATTTCGCGGCGACGATCGACGCGGTGCCGATCTCCGACACACGGACCGCACTGTTCCTCCGCACTGGATACGAACCGCCGCTAGGTCCTATCGGTGGAGCCCTGGACAGTCTCGGGCTCCATCGGCTGTTCGCCCAGGCCCTCGAAGAGTGGTTCGACGGGTTCGGCCGTCGCCTCGGCGAAGCCCTCCACGCCGGCTAGACCCGACACTCACTACGCTCGCCCGTCGTGAACCAACCGGTCATCGCGGTGTTCGGCGCGTCGCAGGCTTCGGAAGGCGACGGCGACTACGAACAGGGAGTCCTCTGCGGCCGGCTGCTCGCCGCGGCGGGGTATGGGGTGGCGACCGGCGGGTACGGTGGGCTGATGGAGGCGGTGTCCCGGGGCGCCCGCGGG
>JAZDHM010000306.1:0-12782 GCA_043805935.1 Actinomycetota bacterium | reverse complement strand
CAACGCCGACTGGCTCGCCGAGCCCGGTAATGAGGACATCGCGATGAGGTTCCTGCGGGCCTCGTTCCGCGGATGGATCTTCTGCCGGGACAACTTCGACGAGTGCGTGCAGATCGTGCTCGACAACGGACCGACGCTGGGAGCCAGCCATCAGGCATGGCAGCTCAACGAGATCAACAAGCTGATCTGGCCGTCGCCCGATGGCATCGGCGTGATGGATCCCCTGCTGTGGGCGCAGACGGTGACCGTCGCCACCGGCCAGGGCGTCATCCAAGCCGCCCCAGCCGACGGGACCTACCGCACCGACCTGGCGGACCAGGCGCTGGCCAGCCTGCAGGCCGAAGGGCTGGACACCACCGGAGCCGGCTTCACGCCGCGCGAGGTGACGCTCAACCCGAACGGCGAGTGACACCCGGCCCACCTGATAGAAGGAGGGGCGCCCCGGGGGCGCCCCTCCTTCGCTGGTGGGCCGGTCGATCATCCGCAGGACGTGCCGAGGTCGAAACCCGAACAGGGTCACCTCGTATCGGGCGCCCGATCGTCCGAAATGCGGCCGAACTTCACATGGGATGCGCGCGGACGAATTCGATGATCTCGGGAATGTACCCGTGCGCCATGCAGACCACCGTGTCAGCCGCGCCGTAATAGAGAGTGATGCGGCCAGTCGGGGCGTCATGGAGAGCCGCGCTCGGGAAGACGACGTTGGGCACGTCGCCGACCTGTTCGTAGGGCACCTGGGGCGAAAGCAGGTAGCGGCCTCCCCGCACGACGATCTTCCAGGGCTCATCCCGGTCGAGCAATGCCGCTCCCACTGAGTACACGAAGCCGTTGCAGGAAGTCAGTACGCCGTGGTAGATCAGCAACCAGCCTTCGGACGTCTCGATGGGCGAAGGGCCCGCCCCAACCTTCGTCGACTGCCAGGACCACGGGACTGTGCCGATGACATGACGGTGGCGGCCCCAGTGGATCAGGTCCGGGCTCTCCGAGTAGAAGATGTCGCCAAACGGGGTATGGCCGTTGTCGCTGGGGCGCGAGAGCATGGCGTAGGCGCCACCGATTCGTCGAGGGAACAAGACCCCGTTGCGATTGAACGGCAAGAACGCGTTGTCCAGTTGATGGAACGTCTCGAAGTCGTAGGTGTACGCCACCCCGATCGTGGGACCGTGGTACCCGGAGCACCAGGTGACGTAGTAGCGATCCTCGATCCAGACCACCCTCGGGTCGTAGGCATGCTCCCCCACCCCCTGGATCTCGGCGGTCCGGTCGTCGGCAGCGTGGAAACGGATGGGGTCCACGTCGATGTCCCAGTTGATGCCATCGCGGCTGAATCCGGCGTGGATATTCATCCGCCGGGTGGTGTCGTCGACACGGAACACACCGGCATAGGCACCTTCGAATGGAACGACCGCCGAGTTGAAGATGCTGTTGGAGCCGGGAAGATCGTCGCGGCGAGTGATCGGGTTGCGGGTCGAGCGCCACATCACGGCGTTGTGTCCGGTGGGTCGATCCTCCCAGGGCATATTGGGCAATCCGATCGAGACGGGCACCGGCAATGACTCCTCACGAGCCCCCGTCGTCGCGCCGGGGCGACGAGCCGGGTTGGAATCAGCGGGCGGTTTCGGCATGGGGGTCATCCATGAAGCCGCCGGGGTCGACGCTCCCGGACCGAGCGACTTCCGCCCAATAACGAGCGCTATCCCTCGGAGTCCGGGCGAGGGTGTCGTAATCGACGTGGACGATGCCAAAGCGCTGCTGGTAGCCGAGGGCCCACTCGAAGTTGTCCAACAACGACCAGACGAAGTATCCCCGCAGGGGGACGCCCCGCTCGAGAGCGCGGTGGGCCATCTCGAGATGATCGCGCAGGAACCGGACGCGCTCCGGGTCGCGGGTCGGATCGAGGGGGTCATCGGTGTACGCCGCACCGTTCTCGGTGACGTACAGCTCGGGAAGGCGGTATTCGTGCCAGAGCCACTCGAGCACCTCAGCCAGTCCGGCGGGATACACCTCCCAACCCATGTCCGTCGCTCGCTCCGGGGAGAGATCGCGTGGGTCGAAGGCAGCGAGGAACGGCGATTGCACCACGCGCCGCGAGTAGTAGTTGACGCCGAGGAAGTCGATGGGAGCCTCGATCACACCGAGGTCCCCCTCCTGGACCTCGCCCTGCCTCCATCCCAGCGCTCCAGTCCCATTAGCGGGATAGCCCCGGCCCACGACGGGATCGAGGAACCAACGGTTCGAGAGGGTGTGATGGACCACCGCCGTCTCGAGATCGAGCGGATGGTTCGAGGCGGGGTGGATCGGCTCGAAGTTGAGCACGATGCCGACTCTTGCCTCAGGTGCTGCAACGCGGATCGCCTGGACTGCGAGGCCGTGTGCCAGGAGCAGGTGGTGGCCCGCAGCGAGCTCAGCCGAGCGCGAGGCACGTCCCGGGGCGTGCTCGCCCGTGCCGTAGCCGAGATGGGCGACGACGCGTGGCTCGTTGATGGTCGACCAGTGCCGCACTCGGTCGCCGAGACGAGCGGCAACGGCAGCGGCATACTCGGCGAAGGCTTCCGCGGTGCTGCGATCTGGCCACCCGCCGCCGTCTTCGAGCACCTGGGGGAGATCCCAGTGGTACAAGGTGACGAACGGCTCGATCTCGTTCTCGAGAAGCCCGTCGACGAGACGATCGTAGAAGTCGAGGCCGGGCCCATTGATGCGGCCGCGACCGTCGGGGATGACTCGCGGCCACGAGACCGAGAACCGATACGCCCCGAGGCCGAGCTCTGCCATGAGCCGGATGTCCTCTCGCCACCGGTGATAGTGGTCACAAGCGACGTCTCCGGTGTGGCCGCCAGCGACATTCCCGTGGCTCCTCGAGAACCGATCCCAGATGCTCTCGCTCCTGCCGTCGGCGTCGGGACAGCCCTCGACTTGGTATGCGGCGGTGGCCGCACCCCAGAGGAACCCTCGCGGGAATGTCAGCTGTCCAGCCACTTATTGGACCTCCTGCGATCCCGATTGGTTGGGAAGGCTCCCAAGATAACCGCCCATTCGACCCCTGGAATACCCCTATCTTGTTGATTTGTCAATGGTATGACGGCCTGTTGACGCCAGCCGGCATCCGGTGCTAGCCTGAGAGCGCTCCCAACCGGAGTGGTCAAGATCTCGCTCGAAGCGACCCAAACGACCGTGTCGGCCCGGACACTCGAGGATCTCGCCGCGATCGCCGGTGTGTCCCGATCGACCGTCTCGCGCGTCCTCAACGGCGGCTCGGTGCACGCCGAAACCCGCGCCAAGGTCCTGGCGGCCATCGAACGGACCAATTTCAGACCCAACATGGCAGCGCGCAGCCTGGCGACCGGGCGAACCGGCATCGTCGGAGTCGTGATGCATGCCGCGCCGAGCGTCCTCTTCCGGGATCCGTATTTCGCCCTGCTCCTCCACGGTCTCACCGATGCGTTGTCCGAACGGGCCACGGGCATGATGATGTGGTTCGGCAATCGGACCAAAGAGCAGACACTCGAACAGATACTGGGAATGGGGCTGATCGACGGCGTGATCGTCACCGCCGACCACCTCATCGACCCGCTCGTCGACGGACTCCTCGCCTCCGACCTCCCGACCGTGCTCATCGGTCATCGCAGAGACGACGCCAGTGTCAGCTACGTCGACATCGACAACATGACCGCTGCAATTACGGCGACTAACCATCTGATCGATCTCGGTCGCCATCGTATCGGTCACATCACGGGCATCCGATCGACCGTGGCCGGCGAGGATCGGTTGGCCGGCTATCTCCAGGCCATGCGCCGGACCGGCCTGCCGACCGAGGGTCTGATCTACCAAGGTGACTTCGGGGGAGCCGGGGGACACGCAGGGGCCAAGGAACTCATCGAGCGCGGCGCCGACGCCATCTTCTGTGCCAACGATGCAACCGCGGTTGGTGCCCTCGATGCAATTCGGGAGGCCGGGCTGCGCGTTCCGCAGGACATCGCTCTTGCCGGGTTCGACGACCTCGAGTTCGCGGCCCGTCTCGACCCTCCGCTCACGACGGTGCGTCAGGGAGTCCACCAACAGGGGGTGGAGGCCGCCCACACGCTCCTCCAGCTTCTCGCCCATCCGGGAGCGGGCCCACGTCGGGTGCTGCTCCCAACCGAGTTGGTGATACGGCAATCGACCGCGGGAGGTGTTTCTTCTCAACCGAGCCATGACAACGTGAACCCGGCCTGAGGGGGCTCCAAGGCCGGGTAGGGGCAGATGCCCCCCGATCGAAACGAGGAAGGGAGATGCGTAAGAGACTCATACTGGTGGTGGTGTTGCTCGCGATGATGACAACCATCGTCGGGTGCACCTCCGAAGATGCCGATGAGACGACGACGAGTGTGACGACCGTCTCGACGACCTCGGTACCTGGAACCACGACTACGCAGGCCGCGACGACGACCACGCAGCCAGAGGTCGTGACTGCCTATCCACGCAATGAGACCCTGTACACGAGCGGCACGCAGTGGGGACCTCCCTCGAGCTGGAATCCGCTCGTCACGTGGGGCTATGCGATGGGCACGGTGAGCCTCGTATACGAGACCCTGTTCGTGTACGACCCACTGGCGAATACCTACATGCCGTGGCTTGCGGAGAGCGGCGAGTGGACCAGCCCTACCGAGTACGCCCTCACGTTGCGTGAGGGCATCACGTGGACAGACGGAGAGCCGTTCAACGCGGACGATGTCGTGTTCACGTTCGAGCTCGGGCAGACGTTCCCATCCGTCCAGTGGGCGCCGATGTGGGACTGGCTTGAGAGCGTCAACAAGGTCGATGACTACCACGTGACCTTCACGTTCAGTGATCCGCTCTACCAGGAATGGGACAACTTCCTGTACTCGCGTCCGATGGTCGCCGAGCACATCTGGGCCAACCGGACTGAGGAAGAGGTCGTCAACGGGGCGAATGAGAACCCCGTCGGCACCGGTCCGTACATGTACTTGACACACGACCAGGATCGCCAGGTCTGGGTCAAGAACGACAACTGGTGGGGCAAGGACGCCCTCGGAATCGATCCCAAACCAAAGTACATCGTCGACATCGTGAATGGCAGCAACAACGTCGCGCTCGGACTGGTGCTTCAGGGAGGACTCGACCTGAGCAACAACTTCCTGCCCGGCGTGGCAACTCTGGTGACGGGCGGATACGGCATCAAGACGTACTACCCGGAGCCTCCATACATGCTGTCCGCCAACACCGCGTGGTTGGTGACGAACAACACCAAGCCACCGATGGACGATCCGGTGTTCCGCAGGGCGCTGGCGTCTGCGATCGACGTCGACAAGGTCGTGTCGGTGGTGTACGGCAACATCGTGGCCAAGGCGAATCCGACCGGGCTGCTCCCGTCGTGGGAGCAGTTCGTCGACCAGACACTCGTCGATCAGATGGGATTCACCTACAACCCCGATGAAGCCATGGCGCTCCTCGCCGGAGCGGGCTACGTCGACGGCGACGGTGATGGCTACGTCGAGAACAGGGATGGCTCGCCGATCGAGCTGACCTTGATTGTCCCCGCCGGGTGGACCGACTGGATGGAGTCGATCCGCGTGATCGCCGAAGGCGCTCAGGCCGTCGGCATCAACGTGGTCACCGACTTCCCCGACTACGGAGCCCGGACCGAGGTGCTGCAGAACGGCACATTCGACTTGGCCATTGCCAACGATGCGCAGCTCAGCAACACCCCGTGGACCTACTACGACTGGATCTTCCAAGATCCGATTCTCCCCCAGATGACCAACGGGAACTTCAGTCGGTACGAGAACCAGGCGGCATTCGATCTCGTGGTCGCCCTGGACAAGACGCCGACCGATGACATCGACGGCATGAAGGCGATCATCTCCGACCTCCAGGAGATCTTCCTGACCGACCTGCCGATCATTCCGCTCTGGTACAACGGTCTGTGGGCGCAGTACAGCGACGCCGTGTGGACCGGATGGCCGGGCGCGGCGGGTGACCAGAATCACTTCCTACCCGCCACGTGGCGCGGATATTGGAACATGACTGGCCTGCTGATGCTCTCTGAGCTCGAGCTCCAGAGTCAGTGACTGATGGGGGTCAAGGATGTCTCCCCTCCTCATGAGGAGGGGAGACATCCCATCCCTCAGAGGCGTGACCCGCCAAAGAGGAGTAAACCCGGGCAATGAGGCGCTACTTCGGGAGGAAGCTGCTCACCTACGGGCTCACGTTCTTGCTCGCCGTCACGATCGACTGGCTGATTCCCCGGTTCATGCCGGGAAACCCCGTCCAATCGATGGTGGCCAGGGCGCAGGTCCGTCCCGAGGTCGCCGAGCGTCTCGTCGCCTACTACACCGCCCTCTTCGGGTTCGATCAACCCATCTGGCAGCAGTATCTGCATTTCTGGGGATCGCTGGCACACGGTGACCTCGGCATGAGCATCTTTGTATTCAGCCAGCCGGTCACCCATGTCATCTTGCGTGCGCTCCCCTACACGCTGGGCCTGCTCCTCCCGGCGATCCTTCTCAGCTGGATCGCCGGGAACAAGTTCGGCGCCTTCGCTGCCCGTAGCAAGTATCTCGACAACACACTGCTACCGGTCGGGTACCTGCTGACTGCCACGCCGTACATGTGGCTCGGCATCCTCCTCGCCTGGTATTGGGGGATCGTCGTCGGATGGTTCCCGGTGTCGGGCGCGTACAGCTTCGCGCTCAGGCCGGACTGGACTTGGACCTTCGTCTGGAGCTTCCTGCAGCACTGGTTCTTGCCCTTCATCTCCCTCTTCATGGTGATGTTCGGCGGCTGGGCCATCGGGATGCGAAACATGATCATCTACGAGCTGGAGGCCGACTACTCGCACTACCTCGAGGCATTGGGCGCACCTCGCAAGCTCATCCGTCGGTACGCCTTCCGCAACGCAGCCCTGCCCCAACTGACCGGCCTCGCCCTGCAGCTGGGGGTGATCGTCGCCGGGGCACTCGTCACAGAGATCGTCTTTGGATATCCCGGGCTCGGACTGCTCGTGTTCAACTCGATTCAGAATCAGGACTACTTCCTGCTCCAGGGAATCTTCCTCTTCATCATCATCGGGGTGCTCATCGCCAACTTCCTCATCGACATCGTCTATGTGATCGTCGACCCGAGGACGCGAACCGGGATGCAAGGGAGGGCCGCGTGACCGGCACAGGGAGGCGGGTTGGGCAGCGGGGTCACACATCCGGTGCTCCCCTCGAACCTTTGGCCCTGCCTGTCTCCATTGGGGTGACCGCGCCCACAACGGTGGCAGTGGGCAAGAGGAAGAACGAAATCCTCTACTTCGCCATGCGGAACAGGAAGCTCATGCTCGGGCTGACCGTGTTGCTCATCTCCCTGGTGTTCACCTTTGTCGGGCCGAGGCTCGCCCGCTATGGCCCCTTCGAGTATGCGGTCGGACCCCTCGGAGCCGCGCCATCCGCCGAGCACTGGTTCGGAACCACGACCTTTGGCCAGGACGTCTTCTCCCAGTTCGTGCATGCGCTCGGGGCAACCTTCTTGGTGGGCGCCGTGGGAGGCGGGCTTGCCACCGTCATCGGCATGGTCGTTGGCTTCGTCGCGGGCTATCGCGGCGGCATCGTCGATGAAGTCCTCAACATGATCACCAACATCGTGCTGGTGATCCCGACGCTGGCCCTCCTGCTGATCATCGCCGCCTATCTCTCGGTGCGAGGAGTGATGGTCGAGGCACTCTTCATAGGATTCACGTCGTGGCCGTGGGCGGCCCGCGCCATCAGGGCTCAGACCTTCTCGCTCCGTTCGCGCGACTTCGTCGACCTGGCCCGGCTCAGCGGGATGAAGAGCCACAAGGTCATCTTCGGAGAGATCGCCCCGAACATGAGTTCCTACCTCTTCATGACGTTCATCCTCATGTTCGGAGGGGCGATCCTGATCGCTGCAACCCTCGACTTCATAGGCCTCGGCCCGACCGACACGATGTCGCTCGGGTGGATGATGAACAACGCGGTGGCCTGGAGTGCCATGTACCTGGGTCAGTGGTGGTGGTTTGTGCCGCCGGGCGCTGCGATCACGCTCATCGTCGGTGCCCTGTACATCACAAACGTCGGGTTGGACGAGGTGTTCAACCCCCGATTGCGGGAGCTTTGATCAAGTGAGCCTCCGAGTCGAGAACTTGAGCGTCTTCTACCAGACCTTGCGCGGAGACGTCAGAGCGCTCGATGGCGCCACCTTCACCGTCGCCGACGGCGAGATCATGGGTCTGGCGGGCGAGTCGGGGTGTGGCAAGAGCACGCTCGGCAACAGCATGGTGCTCCTGTCCAACACCATGCGATACGTGGCCGGGACCGTCGAGCTCGATGGTGAAGAGCTTCCAATATGGGATCGCGAGCGAATGAGGCCCTGGCTGCATGCGAGGGTCTCACTCATCCCCCAGTACGCGATGAGCGCGCTGAATCCGACTCGGAAGATCGGAAAGATGATCTCGGATCTGCTGGCGCCCCGCAAGATCTCCTACCGCGAAGCACTGCCCGAGCTCGTGGAACGTCTCAAGCTCGTCGACCTCGATCCCGCGGTCCTGACCATGTATCCCATCGAGTTGTCGGGGGGCATGAAACAACGGGTGGTGATGGTGCTCTCCACGATCCTCAACCCGTCCCTCCTCATCGCTGACGAGATCACTTCTGCGCTCGACGTCTCTACTCAAAGGGCAGTGGCGGAGATGGTCGTCGAGTTCCGCGACCGGGGGTATGTCAAGAGCGTGATCCTCATCACCCACGACGTCTCAATCCTCTCCCAGATCGCCGACAGCATTCTGATCATGTACGCCGGGAAACTCGCAGAGAAGGCGCCCACCGAGTCGATCATCGACGAGCCGAAGCACCCGTACACCCGGATGCTGATCTCATCCTTGCCCCAGATCGGTGCGAGGCACGCCGACCGCAGGCTGGAAGGGATCCCGGGTACGCCACCGTTGCTGCTCGACCCTCCTTCCGGGTGCCGGTTTCGAGATAGGTGCCCACGAGCGGACGAGAAGTGCGGCGAGGAACCACCGTTCGTGGAAATCGACGACGCCCACCTCGCGGCCTGCTGGAGAGTGATCGAGGATCATGCTCAAGCTTGACCGAGTCTCGAAAACCTATCGGCTGGGCGCGTTCGGAGGAAAAGAGCTGCGCGCCGTCAACGAGGTCAGCTTCGACATCGGTCCCGGCGAGGTCGTGTCGCTCATCGGTGAGAGCGGGAGCGGGAAGAGCACGATTGGGCGGATGATTCTCGGGCTCACGTCGATCACGAAGGGCGCGATCCGATTCGACGGCCTTGATGTCGGCGCGCTGCGACGCCGCGACGTCAAGGCGTACTACCGCCGAGTCCAAGGCGTATTCCAGGACCCGTTCAGCTCATACAACCCGATCTTCAAGGCCGACCGGGTCTTACGGCTCATCAAGAACGAGTACTTCCGAGACGTGGGTGCGGTCGAGTGGGACGCCAAGCTGAATGCATCCCTCGAAGCCGTGGGTCTGAATCCCCCCGAGGTGCTCGACAAGTTCCCGCACCAACTGAGCGGAGGGCAACTCCAGCGGCTGCTGGTCGCCAGGGCCCTGCTCCTCGACATCGACTTCCTTGTCGCCGACGAGATCACCAGCATGCTCGATGCCTCAACGAGGATCGACGTGCTCAACCTGCTCGCCGATCTCAAGGCGCGCGGTCTGGCAATCCTCTTCATCACCCACGACCTCTCGCTCGGCTACTACATCAGCGAGCGCACCGTCATCCTCTACCGGGGGACGGTCGTGGAGATCGGCGATACCAGAAAGGTCTTCGACCACGCCTCGCACCCGTACACCAAGATGCTCATGGCCTCGATCCCCCACCTCGACACGAAGTGGGAGAGCAGAGAGCCGGTGCTCAACGGCTCGAACGGCGACGGGTTTCGCGCCGCCGGCTGTGTCTACTACGGGCGGTGCCCCATCGCTGAAGCGGGTCTCGGCTGCGACCGCGAAACGCCCCGATTGGTCGAGATCGAACCAGGGCACGCCGTGGCGTGTTTCAAGGTCGCCCCTTCCTGAGACTCGCATCGGCCCGGACCCGATGAGCCTTCGGGTGTGGCCGGGATCACCCCTCCGCTCAACTGGTGCCCCGACCCTTCAGCCGTTGCAGGAAGCCGTGAGGTCCGAACCCGACAGCGTCACCTCGGTCGGGCCGTCCACCGTCACCTCGCCCGAGGCACAGGCCTCGGCGGTCTGGTGCCCCGGCGTGTACACGCCGACGAACCGGGTGTAGGCGCCGTCGGTGACGAGCACCACCCCGTTGGGCGCATCGTGGTTGCACGGGTTGTCCGGCGCCGCCGTCGCCACCACTCCGGTCCCGGACCAGGGGTCGGCGTCGATCTGCAGGCACACCGTGCCGGCGACCCCACCCGAACCACCGAATACGCTCGCCACCAGCGTCTTGCCCTGCAGCCCGGTGACCGCATCGACGGTGAACCGCACCTCCGTCGAGGCGGGCGGTGCCGTCGTGGCGCCGGCCGTCGTTCCGGCCGCGGTAGTCGTGGTGGCGGCATCGTCGCCGCAGGCGGCGGTGACGATCGCCAGAACGGCGATGAGCGCGACGAGGGTTCCGGGTGTGCGGCGGCGGGACATGGTGGCCTTCCTCGGGGTTCGTCGGAGAATCGACCCATCTGCGGCACCACGCATGACCTCGGACGCGACGATCCCCCGGAGTGCGCCGGGGGATCGTCATGAGTCCGGTGGGCCACACGGTGGAGGAGTCGGAGGATTGGCTCCAGTTCGACCCGGTGGAGTGGGACGGTGCGGACCGGCCGGACTCATCACGGGTATCGGCATCACGGTGACCACCTTGAGTGGTTGATACTGGCACTCAGGGTGACGCTGGGCTCACAGCCTCCCGGCCGCCCGGAGCACCCGGAGGGCGTTGAGCGTGATCATCTGATTCGGTCCCGACCTTCCCCAGTCGACCACCTCCTGGGCGGCGCCTCCCGGCCTGGCCGGCCGCCACCAGTACGCCCCGGCCCGCCACCGGCCATCCGGCAGTCTCCGCTTCTCGAGGTGATCGAGCGCTTCGGCGGCACGGGGGTCACCGATCAACCCCATGCGCGACAGCACCAGCAGACCCTGCAAGACGTCGTAGTGCCAGTACGGCGGGTAGTGGAGGGCGAGCCACTGCTGGTGGATCACCTCGCCGGTCCGAAGGGAGCGAAAGAGGCGCCTGGTCAGGAACGGCTCGGCCGCCTTCCGGGCCGTCGCCACGGCGGCGTGATCGCCGGTGACGGCGGCGTACTCATGGAGGCCCCACATCGGCGGGTGAGTCTCGTGCAACGACGAGATCGAACCGGCCGAGCAGTTCCAACCGCCGTCGGGCCACTGCCACCGGACCAGCGCCTCCGCCAGCAGCCGGGCCCGGTCGTCACCGGCGGCGCCGAGGCGGCAGGCCACGGCGAGGGCGTTGCCCTCCTGGGAGGCGCACCGATAGGTGCGGCCGTCTTCCTTGGGGAGTATCCGGCTCAATCGCTCTCGTGCGGTCAGCCAATCGAACACCGTCTCCAGGGCCCGCATCGCCGGCGGGTGCCCGGCGGGCACGGCCAACTCGACCAGGGACACGAGCCGCCAGTGCGCCCCGGTCCACTTGCCGTACGGGTGCCGACCGAACCCGCCGTCGGCCTGCTGGCCGGCGAGCAGCGCCCGCACCCACGGCCCCTCCAAGATGCGGTCTCGATCGTCCTGGCCGTCTTCGCCGAGGAGGTCGCGCCTGGTCAGATAGCGGACGGCGGGTTCCCGCGAGTCGAGCAGCCACTCGATCGCCGACGCGGTCCGCTCGTCCATCGCCCCATGATCGCGCGCCACCGGCACCGCAGGGCCGGACCGCCCGGCACCATCGACTTCCTCAGGGCCGAGATGAGACAGACCCAGCCCGGACGGGATCAGGACCGGCGCGTACCATGCCGGCCGTGACGGCCGCAGCGCCACCGATCGCGTCGCCTCACCGGCTCTCGCGCTGGATCGTCAAGGTCGTCGTCTTCTGCGCGATCTTCGCCGGCCTCGCCCTCCTCTGGGAGGGGTACAAGGCGCTCGGCAAGGCCACCGGCGGGGCGATCCCGTTCACCGACATCGGGCTCCCGGTGCGCCCGGACGACTCGTCGATGCCCCACGTGATCGACGTCTTCGGGGCGCTCTTCCGGCCGGTGAGCCGGGCGCCCGATGCCGACCTGCTCATCGTGCTCCTGTTGAAGAGCGCTCTGGTCACCTGGCACCGGGCGGCGGTCGGGTTCCTCATGGGGAGCATCGCCGGGTTCGGTCTCGGCGCGCTCTTCGCCAGATCACGCCTTCTCGAACGTGGGCTCATGCCGTTCGTGGTCGCCTCCCAGACCGTCCCGCTGATCGCCATCGCCCCGATGATCGTGATCTGGGGCGGGTCGGGGGCCTGGCCGTCGTGGCTGGTCCACGCCTTCTTCCTCGACGAGGCCGGGTTCTCGGTGGCGATCATCTCCGCCTACCTGACCTTCGTCCCGGTCACGATCAACTCCCTCCGTGGGTTGCGCTCGCCCGACCCCACCTCCGTGGAGCTCATGCGGTCGTATGCGGCCTCGGAGGGTCAGATCCTGTGGAAGCTGCGTCTCCCGGCGTCGCTCCCCTATCTGTTCACCGCCCTCAAGATCTCGGCGACGGCGAGCGTGATCGGGGCGATCATCGGCGAGCTGCCCGCTGGCCTGGGGGACGGGCTGGGCCGATCCCTCCTGACGTTCTCGTACTACTACATCAGCGGACCGCCCAAGCTCTACGGAGCGATCATGGTGTCGG
>JAZDHM010000305.1:0-9492 GCA_043805935.1 Actinomycetota bacterium | reverse complement strand
CACACGGGTGCTGGCCTCGTCGATTGCCTCGAGGCGGAACTCGCACAGGATGGTCAGCCCGCCGGGCATCGGTGACGAGAACAGATACCGGAAGGGCGGGCCCCAGTCGACGATCCGGTGCGGGATCTGCACCCCGCCGTGGAAGCACACTTACACCGCCTCCGGGCCGATCCGCACGTCGTCGAGGCGGTTGGCCTCCATCTTGTCGGCCCCCAAGAGCAAGTACCGGGTCTCCGGGCGGGTCACGTATCCCCATGCCCGCTCCACCGGCACCGGGAGCACCCGGCTCGCCTCGACCATCACCTCGCCCAGCTCGGTGAACCCCTGCTTGCGGCGCTCCTCCCACACCGGGCCCATGTCGCGCACGTGCAGGGTCACCGTGCCTCGCTCCGGATCCTCCTCGGTGTGGTCCACCAGCCGCGCCGCGTACCCGCGCAGCCCGATGGCGGCGACGGCGGCGTCGGTGAAAGCGACGTACCCGGGGACGCCGAGGGACTGGCGGACGTGGTTCTTCACCAGGCGGAACATGAAGTTGACCTCGGGGCCCATCAGCTCGTCCTGGGTGCCGAGGTGCTGCACCACGAAGGGGCCGTGATGCACGACGAACTTGAGGTCGAGGGCGTTGATGTTGGCGCAGGCGTTGCATCGGCAGGAGTTGTTGAGGACCATCTGCTCGAGGGCCCGGCGGAAGACGACGTAGGTGGCCTCGAGGCGGTCGACCAGCACCTGGGGGTCGGCGCCCTGGATGGTCTGGGCGTAGGAGATCACCGCATCCCCCTCCACCCGGGAGAGGTGCAGCGGGGCCCGGGTCTCCCCGAGCCGCAGGCCGAGCAGGTCGCCGAGGATCCCCGAGGCGTGCTCCAGCTCCGAGGCGCTCAGGTACGAGGTGTATCCGGTGATGTCGGCGACGACCAGGAACCCCGACTCGGCCATGTCCCCTCCTGTGGGGAGGGATGGTACGCGGCCGGAGGAGATGGCAGAGGGCAGACTCGGAGGATCGCTCCCCATGTGAAGGAGGTGAGTGGTGAAAGCCCCTCTCGTCCTTCCGATGGGCCGGTGCTTCGCGCCCTACCCTCGACCGAGCCCGGCAAGCGTGTAGGCGATCGTCTGGTCGAAGGTCAGGGCCCGCCCCTCACGCCATGCCTCGTCGGTCACCGCGAGGGATCCGGGTGACCTACGGCGCCGACCTCGGCTCGGTGGCGTCCGCACGGATCTGCTCGAGCAGGGTGGCTCGCCCGAAGGCGGTGAGCCGCGTGCGGCGATGGCGCCAGTCCCCGATCTCCTCCACCCCGGCGAGGACCCTCAGTGGTCGCCGGGTGGCGTACCACGCGCTCATCACCGCCGACTCACCGGGCGGCTCGTCGCCATGGCGCCAGCCCATGTCCGCCATGATCCGAAGCACCCGCCCCTCCAGGTCCTCGTCGAAGCGCTCGCCCTCCATGAGGAGGAGGGCATATGCCTCGGCGACGGCCTTCACCCATGCCGGTTCGCTCAATCCGGCAGCCACCGTTCGCCAGGCGAACTCGAGGTCCTGTCGCATCCGCGCTCCGATGGCGGTCGGTCGCACGACCTTGGCCCGGGCGTGGATCGCCCGCACCCGCTGCAAGAGTCGGTCGAGTTCGAACAGCTGCCCGAAGTCCGACTCCGACCGAGGCGGCGCCCCGATCCAGTCGCGATCCCAGTCGAACCGCTCCCAGGCGGCGCGGACCAGGGAGGTCGGGAGCCATCCCGCCGCCGTCAGCTGGGCACCCGGTACGACGGCGTCGAGAAACCACATCACCGGCTCGAGCCGTTCTGCGGCATCGGCGGGCAACGGCCGCGGATGCAGCAACAAGTTGGCGTAGCGGGCGCGCAGCGCGTGCAGCTCGGGACTGTGGCGTTCCGCCGCCCACAGCCAGTGGTCCAGGCGCTCGGTGAGCACGGCGTGGCGGCGGGTCTGGCCGACCTCGTCGGGCTCGTCGAGCACCGCCGCGGTCACCTCGGCGGCGGCGGTCCTCCAGCCGCGTCGGCCGGGGACGAACCGGCCCGAGGCGATGGCGTGCTCCAGGGCGCGTTCGGCATCGTGGCGGGCGACGGCCTCGTCCGAGCCCATCACGTCACCCCACGCGAAGTCCTCGAGGTCGGGAGGGTCGATGCCGGACTCGCGGTAGGCCTTGGTGAACGCCGCCATCCCCGCCTGCGTCGACTCGGCGTAGGCCTCGTGGATCGAGGTGGTCAGCGGGCTGCGACACACCTCGGCATACGGCGACCGATCGAGGTGGTCGAAGATCTCGGCGGCCACATGCAGGGCCTCCCGATGCACCTCGGGGCCGTCGAGCCACTTGGTGGGCAGTTCGTACCAGGCGAAGCGCATCACCCCGGCGAGGTCGATCGTCTCCACACCGTCGCCGGCGGTGAGCCACGAGATGACGGCCTCGGCAAGCCCTGCTCGGGCGGGGTCGGTCTTGGCCAACCCGTCCAGCCACCGATCGAGGCGACCTCCCCGCACGGTTGGAAGGGTACGCCGGGCGGACCGGTCGGTCGCGGAGCCGGTGGGTTCGCGCAGCAACTCCTGGCGCCGGAAGGCCGCATCCACGAGCTCCTGGAACCCTGGATGGGTGGCGGATCGCCCGGCGATCGCTCATCGAGGAAACCGGGCTCGGTCATAAGCGCCGACCGCGTCGCTGAGGGTCCCTCGCTCACAGCGCCAGGGGCAACGGTTCCTGACCGGGGATCTCGGCGTACACCCTGAGCTGTCCACCGAGCGCCTCGACGTAGGCGCGCAGCGTCGACAGCCGCATGTCCGCCTCCCCCTCGACTCGGGAGACCCTCGGCTGATCGATGCCCATGCGGGACGCCAGCTCGGTCTGCGTGAGGTCCAACACCCGGCGCAGTTCGGCCAGGGCGTACTCCTGGAGCTCGCGCAGGGCGGCAACCTTCTCCACGGCGATGCGCTCGGCGTAGCCCGGATCGGACCGCCGGCGAGCAGTCAGGTCGTCCCAGGTCTTCATCTCAGCCTCCCGGTGTGCTCCTCGAACAGGCGCTCCGCCAGCGGGATCGGCTCGCGGTACCAGCGCTCCCAGGCGCCGGTCTTGTCGCCGCCCACGAGAGATACCGCCCGGCGCTCCCGATCGAAGGCGAAGAGCACCCGTAGCTCCCCTGCCGATCCCACTCGCAGCTCCTTCAGGTTGTGGACGGCCGACCCGGCGACCCGATCGACCGTCGGCTGGCCGAGCGCGGGCCCGAGGTCCCGCAGCAGTTCGACCGTGCGTCGAGCGCATCCGCCTGACCGTCCTCCAACGTGCCGTACCACCGGCCGAACTCGTCGATGACGACGACGTCCCATCTATCCATGCATCACCGACTATGCGCTCGGCGACATATGTTGTCAAGAGCATGGCATGGACCGAGCTGGCGGCCATCTCCCCCCTGCGAGTCGAACCCCCTCCCCGACCCGGGTCGAGGAGGGCCAGCCACAGGCCGCGCTTGCCTCCCCGATCTGCGTCCGAACCTGTATATGTCAGAACATTTATGTTACGCTCCCCGTGAGAGAGGAGACCTCATTGAGCACCGCGTACGAGCAGTACAGAGCCAAGCGCCTCGCCGCCCCAGCATTCAGAGCTCTCTACGAGCAGAAGCGCGCCGAGATCGAAATGATCGACACAATCCTCTCGCACATTGAGCAGCGGCGAGAGGAACTCGGGCTGTCCAAGGCCGACCTTGCTCGGCTCGTGGGGGCGCGCCCGGAGTCGGTCCGAAGGCTGCTCTCAGCCCGGAACTCGAATCCAACGCTTTTCACCGTTACGAAGCTCGCGTCCGTTCTCGGGATGCAGATCGATATCAAGACAACTGTCTCGGCGAAGAAACTCGGTCCAAAGGTAAGGAAGGCAGCTAGGGAGCTGACCACAGCGACCACCTAGTCAAGCCACGCTCCTCGGGTCGCTCGCCAGGTACTCGTCGCCGAGTGCCCGCACCCTCTTGTAGAACGCCTTCGAGAAGGCCGACTCATTTGGCTTGTCGCCGCCGGTGACCATCACCAAAGCGGGTCTCGGCAGTCCCGGCGCCTTCCGATCTTGGAGACAGAACAAGCGGTACAGCCTCTTCTGATACTTCGTCCGAGCCTCGGACCAGCCGCCCATGTCGCCATGCATGGGTTGGTAACGAAGTCCTCCGCGGAAGTGCGGCGGAGGGCCGACCGCAACCGCATCGATTGTGGCCATGATTTCAGCCGCGACTCCATCCGGCACTAACTCCAGCCACGCGAGGGCCGGTACAGCCGGATCCGCTCGTGGGTCGGTCCGCTCGAGAAAATGCGGATCCCAGGCACCCTTCTTGTCCGTGGTCACCTCGAAGCCTTTCCCGCCATCGCGGAAAGGTACCGATCAGCGCCGCAGACAAACACCTGCGCGTTTCGATCGGTGTGTCGAAGAACCGAACCCCTTCACGCCTTCGGCTCCGCAGGAGCCGGGGACTCCCCCCTTCTGGGGAAGAAACTAGAAGCGGCTTCGAGGAGCTGCCCCTTGAGGGGGGAGAAGAAAGACCACGCGTTCGGTCCGGGGCGACATACCACCCTCCCCCTCGCTTCGCTCGGAGACTCCCCCCTCATGGGGGAGATCCAGAAACGCCTCCGGCGGAATCCCCCCTGAGGGAGGAGAAACAAGATGGGGCCCGGTCACCCGAGGATGTCGAGGATCAGGCTCAGGACCTCGCGTATCTTCGCTAGGGTGGCATTGCCGACGTTCCCGACCACTCGCTCGACCCGGCCTACCGACACCGCCCGGACGTGCTGGCACTGCGCTGCCGACCGCCGCTCCAATCCGTTCTCCACGCCGGGGTCGATTGGCACCTCCGAGTCAAAGCCGCGGACCGACAGAGTGAGGGGGACGATCTGGATCACCGACGGTGATGCATCGAGCAGTCGCTGCGCCGTCGCCACTACCGCCGGGCGGCGAAGACCGGCCTCTCGTCCTGTGGGGCTACCCAGGTCCAGCTCGACGACGTCACCCGAGGTCAGCATCGAGCCACTCGGCTTCATCAGAGGTGAGCGGAGTCGTCAACTCCTCCCCGAGCCGGTCCTGGCGAAGTCGCCGTACCGCCAGGGCCACGGTGTCACCCACGGTCGTCCCGAGGACGGCGGCAAGCCGCTTGAGCTCCTCGTGGGTGGCCACGTCGATCCGAACACTCGTGCTTTGCATGCACTTCAGCATACAGGAGAGTGGCACGGAAGTGCATAGAACATGCCGCAGCCACAGTCGTGACGCCGCGGTCGCGACACGGTTACGTCGACCCTCCCCGCCTCCGGCGGACTCCCCCCCTGGAAGGGGGAAACAGAAGAAGACCACGCGTTCGGTCTGGGAGACACACCCCCCTCCCCCGAGCTTCGCTCGGGTACTCCCCCCTGAGTGGGGAGAGCTAATCCCCCTCCGGCCGCAAGGCCGGGAACAACACGACTTCGCGGATCGAGGCCTGGTCGGTGAGCAGCATCACCAGGCGGTCCACTCCCACCCCGAGCCCGCCGGTGGGGGGCAGCCCGTATTCGAGTGCCCGGATGAAGTCCTCGTCCATCGGGTGGGCCTCCTCGTCGCCGGCGTTGCGGGCCTCAACCTGTGCCTCGAACCGGCGCCGCTGCTCCACCGGGTCGTTCAACTCGGAGAACGCGTTGGCCAGCTCGGACCCGGTACAGATCACCTCGAACCGCTCCACCAGGCCCGGGGTGGTGCGGTGGTCCTTGGCCAGCGGGGAGATCTCCTTGGGGAAGTCGATCACGAACGTCGGGTTCCACAACGTCGGCTCCACCAGCCCCTCGAACATCTCGGCGACGATCTTGCCGACGCCCCATGCCTCCTCGACGTGGACGTTGGCCTTCTTCGCCAGCCGCCGGGCGTCGGCAACCGACATCGCCGGGCTCCACACCTCCCCGGTCGCCTCGGCCACCGAGTCGAAGTAGCGGATCCGGTTCCACGGCGGGGTGAGTGACAGCGGCTTGCCCTGGTAGGTCAGCTCGGTGGTGCCGGCCACCGCCAGTGCGGCGTCGGCGACCAGCGTCTCGGTCAGCTCGGCCATGTCGCCGTAGTCGGCGAGCGCCTGATACACCTCGAGCATGGTGAACTCGGGGTTGTGCCGCACCGACACCCCCTCGTTGCGGAACACCCGGCCGATCTCGAACACCCGCTCCACTCCCCCGACCACCAGGCGCTTGAGATGCAGCTCGATGGCGATCCGCAGGTACATGTCGATGCCCAGGGCGTCGTGGTGGGTGATGAACGGGCGGGCGAGCGCCCCGGCGGCCAGCTCGTGGAGCAGCGGGGTCTCCACCTCGACGAACCCGCGGCCGGCCAGGGTCGATCGCAGCGAGGCGACGGTGGCGATGCGCGCCTCCATGATCCGGCGGGCGTCGGGGTTGACGATCAGGTCGACGTAGCGCTGCCGGTGACGCTTCTCCACGTCGACCAACCCGTGCCACTTCTCGGGGAGGGGACGCAGCCCTTTGGCGAGCAGGGTGAACTCGGTGACCCGGACGCTCAGCTCGCCCCGCTTGGTGGTGACCACCTCGCCGGTGGCCCCGACCCAGTCGCCGGCGTCGAGGTCGCGGAACGCCTGGTAGCGATCGCCGAGGTACTCCTCGGTGACGAACAGCTGGATCTGGCCGGAGACGTCCTGGAGGACGGCGAACGACAGGTTCCCGATCTCGCGCACGTTGATCACCCGGCCGGCCACGGTGACCGTCTCCCCGGTGTCGGTTCCGGGGGCGAGATCGTCGAAGCGCGCCTGGAGGTCGGCGGCGAGGGCGGTCCGCTCGAACCGGTAGGGATAGGGCTCGTCGCCGGCGGCCCGCATCGCCTCGACCTTGGCCAGGCGGGCGGCGGTCATCCGCTCCAGCGCCGACTGGTCCTCGTCCCCGGCCATCGTTACTCCTGGTTCATCTCGTAGATCAGCCGGAGGCCATCGAGGGTCAGGTTGGCGTCGACGATCGACACGGTCCGGCAGTGGGGCACGATGGTAGAGGCGAGGCCCCCGGTGGCCACGACGGCAGGATTTCCGCCGACCTCGGCGACCAGGCGTTCCACCAGCCCGTCGACCAGACCGGCGTGACCGAACACCAGGCCGCTCTGCATCGCCTCGACGGTGTTGCGCCCGATGGCGGCCCGCGGCGAGGTCCTCTCCACCCGGCGCAGCGCGGCGGTGGCGGCGATCAGGGCGGTCTCGGATACCTCCAGCCCGGGGGCGATCGCTCCGCCGATGTAGGCGCCGGAGGCATCGACCACGTCCATGTTGGTCGACGTCCCGAAGTCGACCGCCACCACCGGGGCGCCGTAGCGGTGCTTGGCGGCCACCGAGTTGACCACCCGGTCGGCACCCACCTCGCGCGGGTTGTCGATGTTGATCGCCATCCCGGTGTGCACCCCGGGACCGACCACCACCAGGTCACCGTCGATGAGGTCCTCGGCGACCCGGATCATCGTCGCCTTGGCCTCCGGCACCACCGCCGAGAGCGCCACCCCGTCGACGTCCTCGAGGCGGTAGCCGTCCTGGCGAAGCAACCCGGCGAAGTACAGCCGGTACTCGTCGGAGGTCCGGTCGCGCACCGTGGACAGGCGCCACGAGTCGAGCAGCTGCTCGCCGTCGTACAACCCCATCACCGTTTGCGTGTTACCGACGTCGATGGCGATGAGCATTTCGTTCCTCGTTCCTCGTCACTCGTTGCTCGTTGTTCGTTGGTTCTCGCAATGCGCAATGCGCGATGCGCCGGGTCCGGCTAATGGCTAATCGCCAATTGCCAATCGCTCATCACTGCCCTACTTCCCATACAAGATGGACGGACGATCCAATCGCGTGCCGCGGTCGGCGGTCCCGTCGGGGTAGAGGAACACGTTGTCGATCAGCCGCACCTCGCCGACCCGGGCAGCCACCGCCAGGAACGCCGGTCGGTCCACCAGGAAGAGACCCTCCACGGTGGCGACGTCGGCCAGGGTGGCGTAATCGAGGTCGGCTCCGGCGGCGGCGACCTTTCGAGCGACGATTCCCTCCAGCTCGCCCGCTCGCCGCACGCCGGCACCGACCGCATCGGCGGCGGTGAACAACCCGCTAGACAGGCCGAGTGCGGCGTCGCGGTCCTCGATGAACACGTTGCGGCTCGACAGGGCGAGACCGTCGGCTTCGCGCACGGTGGAGACGCCGACGATCTCGAGCGGAAAGGACAGGTCGGCCGCCATCCGGGTGACCACGGCGAGCTGCTGGGCGTCCTTGCGCCCGAAGCAGGCGACATCGGGGATGATCCCGGCGAACAGCTTGGCCACCACCGTCGCCACTCCATCGAAATGGCCCGGGCGGTGAGCTCCTTCCATGCCCTCGGACACCATCGAGACGTGCACCCGGACCACCGGATCGTCCGGATACATCTCCTCGAGCGGCGGGGCGAACAGCACGTCGACCCCGGCCGCTTCGGCGATGGCCGCGTCGCGGTCCAGGTCGCGCGGGTAGCGGGCCAGGTCGTCGGGGCGATCGAACTGGAGCGGGTTGACGAACAGGCTCATCACCACCTGATCGGCTCGCGTCCGGGCCGCCGCGACACAGGCGACGTGGCCCTCGTGGAGGAAGCCCATCGTGGGGACCAGGGCGACCGTGCCCGACCGGGCGGCCCGCACCTCGGCGAAGGTCCCGACGATCTTCATCGCACCGCCGGTCCGATCTGCTCGACCGTGCCGGCGACCCGGGCGGTCGCCATCACCATCGCCACGAAGTCCTCCGCCAGGTCGGGGACCGCGGCTCGCACCGCCGCCAGTTGGGCTCGGACCGTGCCGACGTCGCCGCGTGCCACCGGTCCGGTGAGCGCCGCCTCCGGGCCCATGGCGATGGCGTTCTCCACGATGGCTCGGATCAGCGGGGCGGCGGCCTCGAAGGGGACGCCGGCCGCCTCGAAGAGCCGCCGGGCCATCGCCAGGGTGGCCAGCGGGAAGTTGGAGGCGGCGGCGGCCCCGGCGTGATACACCGCCTTGGCGTCGTCGGCGACCTCGAATGGGTGAGCGCCGATCGAGGCGGCCAGGGTGAAGAGGCGATCGGCGAGAAGGTCGTCCGCGGTGGTGATCGCCACCCATGCCCCGGCGAGGCGGGCCGCTCCCGCCTCCGGATTGGGGAGGGTCTGCAGCGGATGGAGGCTGCCCACCGGGAGGTCGCCGAGCGGACGGAGGACGTCGATCGGCTTCAGCCCGGAGAGGTGCACCGCGGCGCCGACCGCCTTGGCCCTGCCGGCGAGGCGGGTCACCACCTCGGCGATGGCGTCGTCACGCACCGCGATCATCACCAGGTCGGCGGCGGGAAGGTCGGCGTCCCAGGTCAGCGTCGGGCACCCAAACCGGGCGGCGGCCGCTTCGGCCCTGGCCGGATCGCGGGCGAGCACGCCGACGAGGCGATGTCCGGCTCCGGTGAAGGCGATGGTGAGGGACGTGCCGGCTCGACCGGGGCCGACCAGGACGATGTCCATGCGAGTGTTCCAGTCCGTGCGGGTACCAGACG